>DAITAE010000314.1:0-5968 GCA_036824445.1 Streptosporangiaceae bacterium
GGCCCGGTGAACTGGCTGCGCGCCGGGCAGGCCCTGCAGCGGTCCTGGCTGACCGCCACCTTCCGCGGGATCGCGGTCTGCCCACTCACCCAGCCGCTGGAAACCGCCGATGCGTGGCAGGTTCGCGATCCGCGGTCGGCGGACGGGCAGCCGCAGATGATCCTGCGGATCGGCTACGGGCTTCCGTTGCCCCCTGGAGCGCCCAGGCGCCCGATCTCCGAGATCCTCCACGAGCCGGAGCCAGATCAGCAGCCGTGATGCGGGCCGCGTTCGGTGGGCACATTCAACGGGGCGGAGGTGATGACCATGAGAGCCAAGGACCGAAACGCACGCCAAGTCCAGCGGGCCTTCACCGACGGCGCGACCCTGGCCGAACTCGAGAGCCACATAGCGTTCCTGCGCTCCCTCGGCGCCCCCGACGACGCCCACCCCCAGATCGGCGTCAATGACGACTATGAGGTCACCGTGATGATCTGCGTGGTGGAAAGGCCCACGCTCCTGGTGTGATGTATTCAACGCTGCGACTGCGCGCGAGATACTTGCCACGGGCCCGGCAGCAGGTGGCACGCGCCCTCGCCGATCAGAAAGGAGAGTGACGTGGCAGATGACCGCCATGTCCCCGAGATCGCGGAACCGGTCGTTGAGCTGCTCGATGAGGCGGAGTGCCTAGGGCTGATCTCAGCGGGTGGCGTGGGCCGGATCGGGTATACGGGCCGTTTCGGGCCAACCGTGCTGCCGGTCAACTATGCGTTGTACGAGGGGACCATCGTGTTCCGGACCGGGCAGGACAGCCCGATGGGAGAGGATCTGCGTACCGGGATAGCGCACGCGGAGTCCAAGGTGGCTTTCGAGATCGACGAGATCAGCCAAGCCACCCGGGAAGGGTGGAGCATCCTGGTCCAGGGATCCGCCCACCCGGTGGACTCCGAAGCCGAGCGCGCCTCGGTGATGCGGTCGGGCGTCGAGCCATGGGCTGGCGGGGAGAAGGAATTGTTCATACGCATTATCCCGACGTGCATGACCGGCCGGCGCATCCGCAGGACGGAGCCACCGAACGGCGGCTAGAGCTCGTCGCCCTCGGCCAGCACCGCCATCACCAGGTCCCGCAGCGGCCCGGTGAGGTCATCCTCGGCCACCATGACGGTCTGCTCACCCACACTGACCTGGTAGACGGTGTCCCCGGGGGCTACCCGGTAGGGCGGCGGGAAGCCCGGGGCCTGGCTGACAAGGTTCTCCCAGCGCCCGGCGTCGGCGCGGCCGCTGGTGTCGAGCATCCGGCGGCGGATGTTCCCGTCCTGCGCAATCCGGGCGACCTCAAGCCTCACCCACCTAGTTTGTCCCCCCTCGGCTACCAAGCGCCATAGAAGATCGCTACATTGCCTCGCCGATGGCCAGTACGGCCGTCACCAGGTCGGACAGCGGCCCGGACAGGTCATGCTCGGCGACAAGCACGGCCCCCTCACCGACACGGAGATGGTAGACGGGCCCTCCGGGGGCCGGGCGGTAGGGCGGCATGACAGCCAGCGCGCGGGCGATGAGATCCTCCCACTGGCCAGCGTCACCGCGCCCGGCGGTGTCAACCACCCGGCGCCGCATGGACCCGTCCCATTCGATTCGGGTCACTACGACCCTCATGGACCCAGTTTGTCCCCTTCTGCTGCCCGTCTGGGTAATGGGATGATCTGTCACACGTATCGGCGGCTAGCGGGGGGCCGCGGCCGGGCGTGGGAGGGCGGGCGGACGGCCCGGGCCAACGGGCCGGTGCGGAGCCAGCGGTGAGGAGCCGATGGGCGCGGACGGTGCGGCGGATGGGGCGAGCGCCCCGGAACCCGGGCACCCCGCTGTGGCGCATGGCTCTCCCCCGCCCCGCCATGTGCGCGTTGCCATCATCGGCGCCGGATTCGGCGGGCTCGGCGCGGGGATCCGGCTCCGGCAGGCAGGCCTGACCGACCTCGTCATCCTGGAGCGGGCGGCTTCCGTGGGCGGCACGTGGCGGGACAACACTTATCCCGGATGCGCCTGCGACGTCCCGTCGCACCTTTACTCATTCTCGTTCGCGCTGAACCCGGACTGGGCGCACAGCTTCTCCCGGCAGCCCGAGATCTGGCACTACCTCGAAGACCTCACCGACCGCTACGGTCTGCGCAGCCATCTCCGTTTCGGGGCGGAAGTCACCGAGGCCCGCTGGGACGCCGGCCAGGCGCGCTGGCGGCTGCGGACCGCCGACACCGGCCTGACGGCCGACGTCCTCATCTCGGCGGCGGGCCCGCTCTCCGAGCCACGCCTCCCCGGCATCCCGGGGCTCGCGGATTTCCCCGGGGACGTGTTCCACTCCGCGCGCTGGAACCACGGCGCGCGCCTCGACGGCAAGCGCGTCGCGGTGGTCGGCACCGGGGCATCCGCGATCCAGATCGTGCCCGAGATCCAGCCCAGGGTCGCCCGGCTGGTGCTGTTCCAGCGCACCCCGGCCTGGGTGCTGCCGCGCCATGACCGGGTCATCACCGGGGCGGAGCGGTGGGTTTACCGTCATGTTCCACCGGTCCAGCGCCTGGCCCGGCTGGGGAACTACCTGGCCCGGGAGCCTGCGGCTGGCGCCTTCGTCGCGAAGCCGGGGATTTTGAAGGCCGCGCAGCGAATCGCGGCGCGCCACCTCGCCAGGTCCGTAACCGATCCCGTCCTGCGCGCCAAGCTGACGCCGGACTACGTGATGGGCTGCAAGCGGATCCTGCTGTCCAGCGACTTCTATCCGGCGCTGGTGCGGCCGAACGTGGAGGTGGCCGGGGCCGGGCTGGCCAGGGTGGACGGCCACACCGCGATCGCCGGGGACGGCACCGCACGCGACGTGGACGTGATCATTCTGGCCACCGGGTTCCGCGCGGTGGAGGCGCCGATCGCCGGGCGCATCACCGGCGCCGGCGGAGTGACCCTCGCGGAGACCTGGGGCGGCGACATGCGGGCGCTGCGGGGCACTACCGTGCCGGGCTTCCCCAACCTGTGCCTGGTGATCGGGCCCAACACCGGCCTCGGCCACAGCTCGATGATCTACATCATCGAGTCCCAGCTCCGCTACATCCTGGACTACCTCGCGACGCTGGACCGGACCGGGGCCGCCGCGGCACGGGCGGGCAGCCCGGGCGGGGTAGCCCGGCTGGGCCCTTCCCTCAGCAGGAACAGACCGCCGGCGACGACAACGCGCACGGCACCTCCATGACGATCATCGTCGGCCCCCCGGGCGGGCTGCTCACGGCGAGAATGCCGTCGAAGGTACCCAGCCGCCGCTCCACACCCCGCAGCCCGGTCCCACGCGCCGGGTCCGCGCCGCCGGCGCCGTCATCGGCCACCTCGATCCGCAGGGTCCCGGCCCGGTGCTGGATACGGATATGGACACGCCGCGCGCCGGAGTGCTTGACCGCGTTGGCGAGAGCCTCGGCGACCGCGAAGTAGCAGGCCGACTCCACCGGGGCGGTCAGCCGGCCCGGCAGGTCGATGTCCAGCTCGGTCGGCAGCGGCGCGTCCAGGGCGAGCGCCCGGACCGCATGGCCGAGGCCGCGGTCGGCCAGAACCGGCGGGTAGATGCCGCGGATCAGGTCCCGCAGCTCGTTCAGGGCCCGCAGCGAGGTCTCGCGCGCCTCGGCGACGAGCCCCAGCGCGGCCTGCGGGCTGCCCGGGAGCATGCGCTCCACCGCTCGCAGGTTCATACCGAGCGCGACCAGGCGGGCCTGTGCCCCGTCGTGGAGGTCCCGCTCGATCCGCCGCAGCTCCGAGGTGGCCGCGTCGATGGCGTGGCCGCGGGTCTCGGTCAGTTGCTGGACGCGGCTGGCCAGGTCGGCGTCGGTCCCCCGGGCCAGCAGCGTGCGCAGATGCGCGCCGATCGTCCGCGGGACCAGCCACGCGCCGAATGCCAGGAATGCGCTTGCCTCGGCCCCGGCCAGCAACGCCGCCGAGCGGCTGTCGACGGGGACGGCGCCGAACATCACCGTTGGCCGTGGGCCCTCCGCCAGCGACGCCCAGCTCGCTGCGATCATGAATCCGCGGACCGCGAAGGCGGCCAGCGCGATCGGCACCAGGTCCGCGGCTATCCTCGGCCACCGCGCCACGACGATGAGGGCGGCAAGGACGGCCGCCACCGTCCACGGTCGCACGCCGAACACCGTCAGGCCGATCAGGGCCACCGGAACCAGGAGGACAGCCCAGCGGTTGGCCAGTACCCATGCCCGCAGATCCGGCGCCAGTCCGTCCGCCCGGGCACGCAGGCGGGCCAGCGTACGGGGGAAGAGCCACAGCCCGAGCGTCAGCAGCAGCAGACCCAGCGGAACCAGGAGCCGGCCCCGCCATGGGCCACGATCAGCGGGCACGAAACCCTTCTTGATGGGACCGGGGCGCAGTACCGGGCCCGCCGGGCCGGGGTTCCGGTGGACGATGGTGGGGGGCGGACCTCCCTTGAACAGGCGCCACGAATCCTGCCCGGCTATGCCGGCCGGCGGCGCGTCGATGACGGCGGGCCGGGCCAGGTTTCCCGGCAGGACCAGATAGGCCCACCCGGCCGCCATGCCCTGCCCGGCAACCTCGCCGTGCCTGGCAACCTCGCCCTGCCCGGCAGCCTTGCGCTGCGCGGCGGCCTTGCCCGGCGTGGCTCCCTTGATCATGGTCTCGCTGCCGGGCTGCACAGGCACCGCGCCGGACAAGCGCATCATGATCGTCACCGGCCGCGCAACGAGCACGCTGGCCTGAGCCCAGCCGCCGGAGAATCCCGGCATGGCCGCGGCCACCATCAGCGCGCTGATCCCCATGCAGAGCATCGTGACCGGCACCAGGGCGGCCGCCTCGGCTGGCCGCCGGACGGCCACGACAACCGCGAGCGCCACCGCCGCGATCGTCCACAGGCTCACGCCGAACACTGCCATGCCCACCGCGGCCACCGGCACCAGCACAGCGCCCCAGCCCATGCAGCGCAGCAGCCTGCGGAGCATCCTCCACCAGAGCTTGATCCACAGGAGCTTCACGAGGATACCCATAGCGCCAATCGTGGACCCGGGCACGCCCGCAGCGCCATGGGGCGGCACCTAGTTCCCGGGTGGGCCTGGACCTACCCGGCCGTGCCCGCGGAACAGCGGGATCCGGCCACGGCAGCACCGGGGATGGCTTATACCGGGGAGTCAGCCGGGCGCAGGAGGAACGCTGGTGTCGAGGTCATATTCGGCCCTCTCCCATCTGGCATGCGCGCAGTGCGGCGCCCGTCATGACGCCACCCAGGTGCTGGGCACCTGCGCGTGTGGCTCGCCGATGCTCGCGCGGTACGACATCGAGCGGGTCGCCGCGCACGTTGATCGCGACGAGATCGCGCTCCGCCCGGCGAACCTGTGGCGCTATCACGAGCTGCTGCCTGTCTCCGGCGCTGGGCACGTGGTGAGCCTGGGCGAGGGCATGACGCCGCTGCTGGCCATGCGGCGGCTGGGCATGGCGCTGGGGGTGCCCGGGCTCTTGATGAAGGACGAGGGCCTCCTCCCCACCGGAACCTTCAAAGCGCGTGGCGCCAGCGTAGGCGTGTCCCGTGCCGCCGAGCTCGGCGTCAGCGGCATCGCCATGTCGAGCAATGGAAACGCGGGAGCCGCGTGGGCGGCCTACGCGGCCCGGGCCGGGATACCCAGCCTCATCGTTATGGCCGCCGGCGCACCGGCGATCACCCGCGCCGAGTGCACGGCCGCGGGCGCCGAGCTGCGGGCAGCCGACGGGGACATCGCGGATGCGGGCAGGCTGGTCGCGGCGGCTGTGACGGCCCGCGCCGGATACCAGGACGTGTCCACGTTGAAGGAGCCCTACCGGGTCGAGGGAAAGAAGACCATGGGCTTCGAGATCGCTGAGCAGCTCGGCTGGCGGCTGCCCGACGTCATCGTGTACCCCACCGGCGGCGGGGTGGGGATCATCGGCATCTACAAGGCGCTGCTGGAACTGCGCGAGCTCGGCTGGA
>DAITAE010000315.1:0-5967 GCA_036824445.1 Streptosporangiaceae bacterium
CCAGCCGCGGGTACGCCTTCAGCGCGGCCAGGAAGGTCTCCGACCAGGCGTCCTCCGCCTCGCCCGGCCCCACCACCGCCCGGCATACCCGCAGCACCATCGGCCCGTAGTCGGCCACGATCTGCTCGAAAGGTCGCAGGCTCACACCTGGTATACGTCCCCGGCCGGCAGAACGTGAGACGCCCACGTCAGAAAAGCCGGCCGGCCGGCTCCGCTGCCGCCTCGAGTTCCAGCAGCGCCCGCTTGCGCGCCAGGCCGCCCGCGTACCCGGTCAGCTTCCCGTCCGCGCCGACCACCCGGTGGCACGGCACCACGATGCACAGCCGGTTGCGCGCATTGGACGCCCCCACCTCCTGCGCCAGCCCCGGGTCGCCCAGCTCCCGCGCCAGCTGCCCGTAGCTGCGGGTCTGCCCGTACGGAATCGCAGCAACCAGGGCCCACACCTGCTGGTCGAACGCGTTGCCGTGCAGATCCAGGTCCAGCTCGAAGGCCGTGCGCTCGCCGGCGAAATACTCGCCGAGCTGGCGCACCGGCTCGGCGAGCCCCGCCGGGTCCGGGCGGCCCAGCCGCAACGGCCGGGGCCGGTTGCGCTGGCCGGCGAAATACAGCCCCGCCAGGGCGCCGTCGTTGCCCACCAGCGTCAGCTCGCCGAGCGGCGAGTCCATCACCGCGTGTGTCATGCCCATCTGTGCGCACCTCCCGGTGGCGTCGTCGTCACGCCTGGTAGACGTCCCGGACGGGCAGAACGTGAGCCGCAGGGCAGTCTCATCCCCGGCCGATGAAGGGCATCGTCGTGGCGGTGATGGTCAGGAACTGCACGTTGGCGTCCAGCGGCAGCGCCGCCATGAAGAGCACGGCGTCGGCGACGTGCTGGGCGTCGAAGGTGGGCTCGGGGGCCACGGAACCGTCGGCCTGCAGCGCGCCCTGGCTCATGCCCCGGGTCATCTCGGTGGCGGCGTTGCCGATGTCGATCTGGCCGCAGGCGATGCCGAACCCGCGGCCGTCCAGGGAGATCGACTTGGTCAGGCCGGTCAGTGCGTGCTTGGTGGCGGTGTAGCCGACGGTGCCCGGCCGGGGGGTGTGTGCGGATATCGAGCCGTTGTTGATGATCCGTCCGCCGCGCGGGGTCTGGGCCTTCATCATCCGCACCGCGTGGTGGGCGCACAGGAAGGCGCCGGTGAGGTTGGTGTCCACCACCTGCCGCCAGTCCGGCAGGGAGATCTCGTCCACCGCACCGACCGGGCCGAACACGCCCGCGTTGTTGACAAGCAGGTCGACCCGCCCCCACCGCCGCTGGACCGTCCCGAACAGCCCGGCCACGGACTCGGGCACGGTGACATCGGCCGGCGCCACCAGCGCCGACTCCGCGGGCCACGCGCCGGCCACGCTCTCGCGCAGCGCCCGCTCACGGCGGCCCGCCGCCGCGACCTGCCATCCGGCCGAGAGCAGGCCGCGGGTGATGCACCGGCCCAGGCCAGATCCCGCCCCGGTCACCACAGCCACACCGGTGGTTGCCATATCCGTCCCTCGCCGTGGCCGACCCGTCGCAGGTGCACAACGACCTGCGGCAGGTGCTCAAGTTACCCCGGGCTGGCAGCGGCCCGCCACCGGCGTCGCGGGCGGGTCCGCGTTCGGTAGCCTGGCCGGGGGCGATCCTGACGCGCAGGCGAACGCCGACCACTGGGAGCCACGCATGAGCCAGAGGACAGATGCCGACATCGGCGTGACCGGCCTGGCGGTGATGGGGCGCAACCTGGCCCGCAACCTCGCCCGGCACGGCCACGTGGTTGCGCTGCACAACCGCTCGCCGGTGCGCACCCGCAGCCTGGTGGCCGAGCACGGCGGCGAGGGGACGTTCGTCCCGAGCGAGTCGATGGCGGATTTCGTCGCCAGCCTCCGCCGGCCACGGGCGATCGTGGTGATGGTCAAGGCGGGCGGCCCCACCGACGCGGTGATCGACGAGCTCGTGCCGCTGCTCGACCAGGGCGACATCGTCATGGACTGCGGCAATGCCCATTACACCGACACCCGGCGCCGGGAGGCCGCGCTGCGCGACCGCGGCCTGCACTTCGTCGGCTGCGGCGTGTCCGGCGGCGAGGAAGGGGCGCTGAACGGGCCGAGCATCATGCCGGGCGGGTCCGCGGAGTCCTACGCGCGGCTGGGGCCGATGCTCGAGGCGATCGCCGCGCAGGTCGACGGCACGCCGTGCTGCACGCACGTGGGGCCGGACGGCGCCGGTCATTTCGTCAAGATGGTGCACAACGGCATCGAGTACGCCGACATGCAGCTCATCGCCGAGGCCTACGATCTGCTGCGCGCCGGGCTCGAGGCGCCGCCGGCCGAGCTGGCGGGGATCTTCCGCACCTGGAACGAGGGCGATCTCGACTCGTTCCTCATCAAGATCACCGCGGAGGTGCTGGCGCACACGGACGCCGCCACCGGCAAGCCGTTCGTCGACGTCGTGCTGGACCAGGCCGAGCAGAAGGGCACCGGCCGCTGGACGGTGCAGAGCGCGCTCGACCTCGGCATACCCATCACCGGCATCGCCGAGGCCACGTTCGCGCGCTCGCTGTCCGGTCACGCGGACCAGCGCGAGGTGGCCCGCAAGGCGTTCGGCAGCGATGTGCAGTCGTTCGGGCTGACCGATCGGGATGCCTTCGCCGAGGACGTGCGCCGCGCGCTGTACGCGTCGAAGGTGGTGGCCTACGCGCAGGGATTCGACCACATCGCTGCGGGCAGCGCGGAATACGCCTGGAACGTCGACCGTGGCGCGATGGCGACGATCTGGCGCGGCGGCTGCATCATCCGGGCCCGCTTCCTCGACCGGATCCGCGAGGCCTACGACGGCGATCCCGCGCTGCCCAGCCTGCTGGTCGCCCCCTACTTCGCCGCCGCGGTGCGCGATGGCCTTGACAGCTGGCGGCGGGTCGTGGCGCAGGCCGCGGCGGCCGGTATCCCGGTGCCCGCGTTCTCGGCGTCGCTCGCGTACTACGACGGGCTGCGCCGGGAGCGCCTGCCCGCCGCGCTGATCCAGGGCCTGCGCGACAACTTCGGCGCCCACACCTACCGGCGCGTCGACGCGGACGGCAGCTTCCACACCGAGTGGGCCGGCGACCTCCAGGAACGGCCCGCGTAACCTGCCGACGGCGGCGGTCAGCGGCGATCCGGCGGGCGGAGCCGGATCGCATACCCGAGGTTGATCGCGGCGATCGCGATCCACACCACCAGGAGCCCCCAGATCCCGGCGGGGTGGGTGCCCGCCGCCACCGCGATCCCGCTGAGCGGGATGCCGAGGCCGATGGAGCCGAGCGCCAAGACCAGCACGTTGACCGGCTTGGCCGCCGGCGCGAGGTGGGCGGACGCCTGGGCGATCCTGGCGTCCACGCGGGCGTCGATCTCCTTGCCGACTCGCTCGACAAAGGCGTCGACGACCGCGTCCCGGTACTCGGGGTCGATTTCGCGATGCGCCTCCGCGGCCGCGCGAAGTTCCCTGGCGGAGAACTGTGGGTCAGTCACAGGAACAAGCTACAGCGTGCCCGGCCGGGAGGGCATGACGCGCCGCCGGGCGTAGCGGGGGAGGATATGGGCCATGCGAGCGATCTGGATCACCAAGGCTGGCGGGCCCGACGCGCTGGAGTTGCGGGAGACCGCCGATCCCGAGCCGGGCCCCGGCCAGGTGCGTGTCCGTGTCCGGGCGGCCGGGCTGTGCTTCGCCGATGTGATGGCCGCGCAGGGGCTGTATCCCGACGCCCCGAAGCCGCCGTGCGTGGTCGGTTACGAGGCTGCCGGTGTGGTCGACGCGGGCAGCAGCGAAGACCACCCGGTGGGCCAGCGCGTGCTTGCCGTGACGCATTTCGGGGGCCACTCGGACGTGGTGTGCGTGCCCGCGGAGCAGGTGTCCGAGATCCCGGACGGCGCGAGCTTCGAGGAGGCCGCGGCGATCCCGATCAACTACCTCACCGCCTACCACCTGCTGTTCCGCGTCGCCAACGTCCGCCCTCACGAGCGCGTGCTGGTGCACATGGCGGCCGGCGGGGTCGGGACGGCGGCGCTCCAGCTGTGCCGCACGGTCGATGAGCTGGTGACCTTCGGCACGGCCTCGGCGGCCAAGCATGAGGTGCTGCGCGCCGAGGGCTGCAGGTATCCCATCGACTACCGCACCGTCGATTACGCGGCGGAGATCCGCCGGCTGACCGGCGGCGAGGGCGTCGACGTGGTCCTCGACGCGCTCGGCGGCAAAGACTGGCGGAAGGGGCTGAAACTGCTGCGCCCGGGCGGCAGGCTGGTCGCGTTCGGGTTCGCCAATTTCGCCAGGGGAGAGCGGCGCAACCCGGCCCGGGTCGCCGCGCAGGCACTTGCCACGCCGCTCCTCACCCCGCTGCAGCTGATGGCGCACAACCGCACGGTCAGCGGCGTCCACCTCGGCCGGCTCTGGGGTGAAGCCGCCAGCCTCCGCGAGGAGTTCCAGGCGGTTCTCGCGCTCTGGGAGGCGGGCCGCATCAAGCCGCGCATCGACGCGGCCTACCCTTTCACCGAGGCAGCGGCCGCGCACCGCAGGATCCTGCGGCGGCAGAACGTCGGCAAGGTCGTGCTCACACCCTGAACCGCGCCCCGCGGCCGCCCTGGGACGGCGCCGGGCCGGCGGGCGGAGCGGCGCCCGCACCGGCGACGCTCGTCGTGGCGCCTTCGCGCTGAGCGGGGACGCGGGCGAAGAACAGGGTGAGGGCAAGTCCCGCGATCATCGGCGCCCACCAGGTCCAGGGGCTCCGCCACGGGATCTGCGAGACGCCGGTCAGCGTCGCGGCGGTGAGCGAGGTCGCGACGAGACGTGACCAGCTTGCCGACGCCGCGATGAGCGCCACCGCCAGCACGGGCCACAGGTAGTACGCGACCATCACCGGCTCGAACACCGAGCGGAGCGCGAGTGCCACGGCGACCCACCAGAGCACTGCCCGGAGCGTGTCCGGGCCCCACGCGGCCGGGTGTCGGGCCGCGCGCCACCGGCGCCCGACGACGAGCGCGCATCCGCAGGCCACGAGGATGGCAACGATCCTGCCGGGCCCGGCGGCAATCGTGTCGTTGCCCAGGTGCGGGGCGAACGAAGTCCACGCCGTGGGGTGGTTGACGGTCGGGTAGTTCGGCTGGCGGGTCACCGCGTTGTAGGTGGCCTGCCAGTTCGCCGCCGCCGCGGCACCCAGGACGAGCACGCCGGGGACAGCCGCCCTGGTGAGGTACCCGGCCAGACGGCGGGGCTCGATGACCGCCAGGACGATCGGCAGCGCGAGCAGGACGAGCGGCTGCACAGCGATGGCCGCGCCGGTCAGCCACGCGGACCGCACCGGCCGTGCGTCCGACAGCGCGAGGATGCCGAACAGCAGCAGGCCCACCGCCACGGCGTCCTCGGGATGACCCCACCGCACCGAGACGCTCCACAGGGCAACCGCGCTCGCGGCGGCGAGCAGCGCGCGCTTGGGCCGGGTCACGCCCATCCGTTCCGCGATCGCGTCGGCGGCGAAGAGCGCCACCGCCGACAGGGCGATCTCGTACGGCCCGGCGAGCAGCCACGCACCAGGCTGGGGAAGCTGCGGTCCAGGAACCTGCAGCGAGAGCCCGGCCGCCTCGATCACGGCAGCGACCGGGACCAGAATCAGGGCCGCGCCCGGGAACGTGACCAGGCCGGTGGGCTGCGTGTACAGGCCGCCCAGGTTCAGATGCAGCAGCCGCCGGGCCGCGGCCAGCGTTCCCCACAGGTCGTGCGGGAGCGCCCAGGCGGTCCTCCCCATCAGCTGGGGCCCCCACCAGATCGTGGCGGCCATCCCGACGGCGATCAGGCCAGCCGTGGCGAGCACAGGAAACAGTCTCCTGGCGAGCCACGGCGCGGGCCGGCCTTCAGACACCCTCGCGCGCCTCCAGCCGGCCGGATCGGATCGCCTTCACGAACTGCTGGTAGTCCCGCTCGTTCTGATC
>DAITAE010000316.1:0-4060 GCA_036824445.1 Streptosporangiaceae bacterium
AAGATACCGCCCGCCACGCCCTGGGCGATGCGCACCAGGATCAGAACCCCCAGCGAGCCGGCCAGCGCCGCGAGCAGGGTCCCGGCGATCAGCGTCACCAGGGTCCACACCAGCAGCCGCTGCTTGCCGTACATGTCGCCAAGCTTGCCGATGATCGCGGTGCCGACCGACGCCGAGAGCAGGAACCCCGTCAGCAGCCAGGTCACTCCCGTCTCGCTCGCATGCAGGCTGCGCTGGATCGTGGGCAGCGCCGGGATGACCGCGGAAGCCAGCACCGCGTACACCAGAGCCGCGAGCGACAGGACGGCCAGGATCACGTTCGGCCGGGCGTGCTGAACTCCACGCGGCCCCGGCAGCATCTCGTCACTGTAACTGAGCGGCCAGTCCGGGCGGTTGGTCAGCTCAGCCGGTCACCACCGGGAGCGAGCCGGCGTCATCCACCGCCGTCCAGGTCGGGGACAACGTCGTCCTCGCGGTGGTGATGGACCATCGCCTTGGTATAGCGCTGGAGCGCGGCACGCATCTGCTCGCGCCGGTCGCCGGCGTCGTCGACGCCGAACACGAACGGGAGAAACCCCCCGGCCTCGGTGAGGCCGGCCCGGATCGGCTCCGCCTCGCTGGGCGGGTACATGCGCGCCGGGTCGCCGACCGCCACCCACCCGATCGGGATCCGGGTGAGCGGGGGCACGATGCAGCCGATATGGACCGCCCCGCCGAGCGCGACGCTGCTGCCCCGGCCCATGTGCGCACCGTTGAAGACCATGGCGCCGGTGGCGATGAACACCTCATCGGAGATCCCGCAGCCGGTCAGGTGGGAGTGCGGGCCGGCCAGCACGTGATCGCCCATGACCAGCGGGTGCTGCTGGGTGCCGCGCAACACCGCGTTTTCCATGATCACGCAGTTGGCGCCGATCTCCACCGGGCCGCCCTCGGCGGAAAGCACCGCGCCGTGCATGATGCAGCTGCCGGCGCCGACGATTACCTCGCCGCTCAGGACCGCGGTCGGTGCCACGTAGGCCTCGGGGTGGACGGATGGAGCCTTGCCCAGGTGTCGTATCCTCATCTGCCGAATGTGCCCGCCAGCCCGGCATTTCGCACATCCGGTTCAGCCGGGCCGCAGATCGAGGACCAGCCGTCAGTTCCCACCCGCGACCCTACCGCCCGATCCGTAGGCGCACAGGTCGCGCAGTACGCATACGTCGCAGCGGGGCCGCTGCGCCCGGCAGAACGTACGCCCGTGGGCGACCATCGCGACATGCAGGTCGTACCGGATATCGGGCGGCACCCGGGGCGCGAGGAGCCGGTGCGCCTTATCCGCGGTCGTGTTCGCCGGGATCCACCCGAGCCTCGTGGCGATGCGATGGACGTGGGTGTCGATGGGGAACGCGGCCCGCCCCATGGCGAACAGGAGCACGCATGCGGCCGTCTTCGGGCCCACCCCGGGCAGGGACTCCAGATAGGCCTCCACCGCAGCATCGTCGAGTTCGCGCAGGCGGCCGAGGTCGATGCGGCCCTCGCGTTCCTCGATGGCGGCCAGGATCTGTTTGATGCGGCGCGCCTTCTGGTCGGCGATGCCGCCGCAGCGGATGGCGTCGGCCACGAGCTCAGTGGGCGCGTCCGCGACCTGCTCCCAGGTGGGGAACCCCGCCTTGAGCCGGGCGAACGCCCGCTCGGAGTTGACGTCCGAGGTGTGCTGCGACAGGACCGTCGCCACCAGCTCGTCGATGACCGGCAGCGCCGGCTTGGGCACGAACGCGCCCTGCTGGGCCCGCAGCCGTCGCTGCACCGCCCTGATGGCCGCTTCGCCAGGCGCCGTCATGGGCCGCTCCTTATCAGCCGGATCGCGGGCGCACTGGAATCCAGCAGCCAGTTCACGGCGGCCAGCGCGCGCTGTTCCATGCTCTTATCCTGCCCCGCGGGGTTGTGCGGCCGGGCCCAGCGCGGGATGGCGACCGCAGGGAGGCCGCGGTGACCCCGGCGGCGAAAAGGAAGTGACCGGCCGGGGCGCCGCGGCTACCGTGCCAGGCATGGCGAGCGTGATCAAGACCGTCACGTTCGACGCCGCGGACGCGCTGGCGCTGGCCAGGTTCTGGGCGGCCGTCTTCGGGTCGGACGTGGATGAGGACTCGACCGCCGACAAGGCGTTCGTCGAGGCGGCGGGCTGGGGCGGGCCGAACATCTGGTTCATCAGGGTCCCCGAGCCCAAGACGGCCAAGAACCGGATGCACTTCGACCTGCGTGCCCCCGGCGCGGAGGCGGCCGAGGTGGCCAGGCTGGAGGCGCTTGGCGCCAGCGTGGTGCGGCATCACCCGAGCCACACGGTCATGCGGGACCCTGAGGGCAACGAGTTCTGCGTCGAACCCGGCCCCGCGCCCGGGCCCGGTTAGCCGCGGCCAGTGGGCATCTCCACGTGGCCTCCACGCGGCCGGGGCCGGATCTGCATCCCGCTCCGCTTTCGTGGATGACTTGCGCCAGCTGACGACGCCACGGACGGGAGTGGCGAGCACTACGGGGGACGCTTTGACCATTCCCGGTTCCGGCCAGGCTGATCACGTGCTCGCTGCCCGGAACAGCGGAGGACGCAGTTGATCGGCCTCACCGCGCTTGACGTCTCGTCCCCGGCGTCGTACGCCATCGCCGCCGCCCTGCCCGCGCTCGATGCCCTGATCCCCCTGGTGCCCAGCGAGTCCGCGATCATCGCGCTCGGCGTCGCCACCGCCGGCAGCGCCGACCCCCGGATCGCGGTGCTGATCGCGCTGGCCGCCTGCGGCGCGTTCATCGGCGACAACGTGTGCTACCTGCTCGGCCGGCGCTTCGGGCCGGCCATCAGCAAGCGGGTCTTCGCCGGGGCACGCGGCGCGCGCAGGCACGCCTGGGCCCGGCGGTCCCTCGACCGCTACGGCATGCGCATCATCATCGGCTGCCGCTTCATCCCGGGCGGGCGCACCGCGGTCACCCTGACCTGTGGTCTCGTCGGCTACTCGCGGCGCAGGTTCGTAGCGGCGACCGCATGCTCGGGGGTGTTCTGGGCGTGCTACGCGTTCTTCATCGGCCGGCTGGGTGGGAAGGCATTCGAGGACGAGCCCTGGGCTGGCCTGCTGCTGGCTCTCGGCACCGCGCTGGTGATCAGCGGGCTGATCGAGGTAGCGCGCCGGGCCTGGCAGGCGCGGGGAGCCCGGCCCGGCGGCGGCCGCGTGCCGGGCCAGCGGGCCAGGCAGCCAAGCCCGCAGGCACGGCGCGGTCTACTGCTGAAGGTCGGTGACGACCGCGAAATGATCGGACGGCCATACGCCGTCAACGGGGGTGTCACCGGCCAGCCGGGCCGACTGGACACGGCCCCGGCCGTGCCGGGGCAGCCCGACCAGGATGTAGTCGATTCGTGAGTCGGGGATCAGGCTGGCGGTCTGATAGCCGTTGCGGTGGTCCCAGGTGAAGCCGGGGTCGGCCGGATCCGCGTACCGCCAGGCGTCGACCAGCACCTGCCCCGGCACCGCCGGGGCGGTGAGCGAGCCACCGAGCAACCGCAGCTCGTCGGAGGCCGGCTCGGCGTTGAGGTCGCCGGTGATCACCGGCGGGTAGGCGCAGTCCGCGATGCAGCCGGCGACGAACTCGGCCAGCCGCCGGACCTGGGCGAGCCGGATCAGCGAGGCGCCGGGGTAGTGGGTCAGATGTGTGGTGAACATCGGCAGCGCGCCGCCTGGCGCGTCGACGCGGGCGTGGACGGCGACCCGGCCTTCGTCGGTACCGTCGGTCGGCAGGCGGGCCGCGGCGTCCGCGAGGATCGGCCAGCGGCTCAAGATGGCGTTGCCGATGCGCACCTCATCGGCAGCCTCGTGGGGGGCGGGTGTCACCATCTCCCAGCGCCAGTCCATGCCGAGCCGCTCCGCGAGGTCCGCGGCCAGGTTCTGTCCACCGGCCGACCACACCTCCTGCAGCCCGCACAGGTCCGGCCCGACGTCGGCCAGCGTCGCCGCGATCGCCTCCTTGCGCGGCAGCCATGGCCCGAAGCGCCCCCACAGGTTCCACGTCAGGACCCTCACCGCGGCGCCACCGGGCCGCT
>DAITAE010000316.1:4160-5963 GCA_036824445.1 Streptosporangiaceae bacterium
CGCCGGGGCGCGCCGGGCGAGCCTGCGGAACGCCGCCTGGGTGGGCGAGCCGGGTGCGGCGCAGTAGGTGATCAGCCGTTGGCCGGTGTCGGGGATCTGCAGGACCTGGCATTCGAACTCGAGGGGCCCGGCCAGCGGGTGATCGACGCGCTTGATGAGGGGGCGCCGTGACCCGACCTCATGTGCTGCCCACATCTCGGCGAACCGCGGTGAGGTGCCGAGCAGCTCGGTGACCAGACCGCGGATCCCCGGGTCGGTGGGGTAGCGCGCATACGAGGCGCGCAGGTCGGCGATGGTGGACCGGGTGAACCGGACCGCCTCGGGGTCGGTCCACTGCACCGCCGTGGCGGGGAGACGGCAGAGCCACCGGATCATGTTCCGGTCCGGCTCGGCGAACCCGGACAGGTTGCCGATGAAATGGGTGGCGAGGGTGTTCCAGGCGAGCACGTCGTACTTCGCGTCCACCACGTAGGCGGGGGTCTCCGGCAGGCTGTCGATCAGGTTGCGGATGCCCGGGCTGATCTGGCTGGACGGGCCGGCCACGGGCGGCGGGCTCTCGTCCGCGAGGCGGAACAGGTACTCGCGCTCATCGGCGGTGAGCATCAGCGCGCGGGCCAGCGCGCCCAGGACCTGGCGCGAGGGGCGGGGGCCGCGTGCCTGTTCCAGCCGGATGTAGTAGTCCACCGATATCCCGGCGAGCTGGGCGACCTCCTGGCGGCGCAGGCCCGGTGTGCGCCGCCTGCCGAGATCGGGCAGGCCGACATCGCCTGGCCGCAGCCGGTGCCGGCGGGTCAGCAGGAACGCCGCCAGGTCGTCGCGGTTCAGCATGTGATGTGCCTCCCATCCAGGCTCCGCCCGGCCGGCGTGGAGGTGCCGGGCCGTGCCTCCAGCTTGCCGTATGCCCGGGCCGGGCTGGGTGGTACCGCTGATCCCAGCCTCGGCAAGGCTCTCCCGCCGCGGGGCCGGCCGCCGCGAGGATCGGTGTCATGACAACGATTGCGCTGATCACCGGGGCCAACAAGGGCATCGGGTTCGAGACAGCCCGGCTGCTCGGCGACCGCGGCATGACCGTGCTCGCGGGCGCCCGGGACAAGGCAAGAGGAGCCGAAGCCGAGCGGGCGCTGCGTGCTGGAGGCGCGGACGCCCGGTTCGTCGCGCTCGACGTCACCGATGAGGAGTCGTTGACGCAGGCCGCGGAGTGGATCGACGGCGAGTACGGGCTGCTGGACATCCTGGTCAACAACGCCGGCATCGCCCGCGGGGACGGCACCGGGCTGCCCAGCCAGACCACGCTCGCAACGCTGCGGGCCGTGTACGAGACCAACGTGTTCGGTGTCGTCGCGGTGACCAACGCGATGCTGCCGCTGCTGCGCCGGGCGCCGGCCGCACGGATCGTGAACGTCTCCAGCGAGGTTGGCTCGATCACCTCGATGACCGACCCGGACGGCCCGATGGCGGCGATGGCCTCGGTGCCCTACCCGTCGTCGAAGACCGCGCTGAACATGGTGACTGCGATGTACGCGAAGGAGCTCTCCGGCACCCCGATCAAGGTCAACGCCGCCAACCCCGGCTACTGCGCCACCGACCTCAACGGCCACGCCGGCTTCCGCACCCCGCGGCAGGGCGCCGAGGTCAGCGTGGCGCTGGCCACGCTGCCGGCCGACGGGCCGGCCGGCGTCCTGTGGGGTCACCTGTGGACCACTGACGGCGGCGGGTCGTGCGGAGTGCTGCCCTGGTAGCCCGACCTCGCCCCGGCCGGCGGCGCCCGGAGTCATTGCCCGGCCATGGCGGGTTTGGTTGAAT
>DAITAE010000317.1:0-2104 GCA_036824445.1 Streptosporangiaceae bacterium
TGGCCGCGGCCGAGCGGGCGACCGGCTACGTGGCGGGTGGCATCTCCCCGCTGGGCCAGCGCAGGCCGCTGCCGGTGGTCATCGACTCCTCCGCGCTGGGGTTCGCGACCATCTTCTGCAGCGGCGGCCGCCGTGGCCTGGAGATCGAGCTGGCGCCCGCCGACCTGGTGCGCGCCGCCGGCGCGCGGGTGGCGGCCATCGCCCAGCCGGGCGCCTGACCCGCCGCCGCCGGGCAGGCGGCCCCGGGCAACGTGCGCGGACGGCCCGCCGCAGGTGCCATCCCCGCCGCCGTGGTTCCTGTCGCGCCGGCCGCTACCACGCGTCGAGGTGGCGGGTCAGCTGGGACAGGCGGGTGATGACGGCGTCGGGGGCCGCGCCGTCGAACGCGGGCACATCGCTGTTGGGGATGAGCACGGCGCGCATGCCCGCGCCCTTGGCGCCGTGGACGTCGTCATACGGCCGGTCGCCGACGAACACGCATCCGGCCGGGTCGTCCATGCCGACGGCGGCCATCGCGGCGCGGAACGCCTCCGGATGCGGTTTGGCCCAGGCGATCTCGCTGCTGTAGACGGCGCCGTCGATCAACTCGAGGACCTGGTCGCGCAGGAACACCCGCTCGTGCGCGCTGCGCGGCCACATGGTGTTGGAGAGCACGCCGACCTTGATGCCCCGTTCTCTCAGGCTCCGCATGAGCGGCGCCGCCTCGGGGTCGGTGAAGGTATGCGGCTCCCACGTCTCGAAGTAGCTGGCCAGGAAGTCCTCGGTGACCGTGACCCCGGCGCGTTCGAAGACCTCGGCGAGCGTCGCGCTCCGGTGCGAGCGCCCGGTCGCCTGCCACAGGTCCCGCTCGGCGGCCAGGATCGCCGCCGCCACCTCCACTACCCGCTCGGCCGGGAAATGCGGCGCGCAGGCGGACCGCCAGAGCGAATCATGGTCAACCAGATGCCACGGGGTGAGCGTCCCGCCCCAGTCAAAGATGACCGCCCTGACCGCCATGGCCGCATGTTATGCGTTCGCCTCCCGCGCTACGGCTGCGCGCCGGAAGCCGGTAACCCAGGCTGCGCGGTGGGTGGCGGGCTTGGGTCCGCATCGGGTGGCGGGCCGGGGTCCGCGGTGGGTGGCGGGCCGGGCTGCGCGCCGGATGCCGGTGGCCCTGGCTGCGCGGTAGGCGGTGGCTCTGGCTGCGCGGTGGGTGGCGGGGCGGGGTCCGCACGGAGCGGTGGGTCCGGGTCGGCGGCGGGCGGCGCGCCCGGCGACCAGGCGGGCGGCTGGTCAGGCTGGGTACCGGGCGGCTGGCCGGACTGCGCACCTTGCGGCGGGCCGGGCTGGGCTCCGGGCGCCGCGCCCGGCGGCGACCAGGCCGGCCTCGCCGAGCGCGCGCGGGAGGTCTTCACGATGCGGATGATGAAGATCACCACAAGCGCCACGATCCCGGCCAGTATGAGCAGCACGCTGGGCAGTGCGGTGCCCGCGACGCCGCCCACGATGCTGTCGCCGAAAGCGAGGCCGCTGCCGACGGGCACGTTGCCCCCGCCAGGCGTCGCGACCCTGAACCGGCCGGGATGGCCGACCCGCATGCTCAGCACCGCCCGGCCCTGATGCGACCCGAAGGCGTAGGTGACCGACGAGTTGTAAGGTCTCAGGCTCTGCACGGCCGCCCCCGCCGAGGCCGGTGTCACCCGGACCCGGAAGGCGGGAATCTGCCCGGACTGTGCGCCCGGGCCCTCGTAATAGATCACGTAGTCGCCCGAGTGGTCCAGGGTGATCTGCCCGCCCGCGGGGATCGCCACCCGCGGGAAGGAGTCAACGCGCGAGCTGATGGAGAGCAGCCCCACCACCAGCCAGGCGACCCCGGCGAGCAAGACCAGCAGGGCCACCAGGTACCAGATCCGGCCCGGCCGGATCTTGGCCTTGGGCGCGGCGGCCGGAGCAGCATCCGGGCCGCCGCCACCCGGCGCCGGAGTCATTGGAGTGTCCATTCTTCCCTCGCTCCTCAAAACGCACCGGCGGGATTCCAGCTGCCACCGGCACGGTCATTCCGGGCATCTCGCCGCTCACCTTAGAACGAATGAACCGCGGACGCGCCCAAAAGGCACCTGACACG
>DAITAE010000317.1:2204-5955 GCA_036824445.1 Streptosporangiaceae bacterium
GAGGGTTTCATGGCACAGCACCAGCATGCACGGCGCGCGGCCGGATTGCTCGCGGCTGCCCGCGGGCGCATCTCGCTCCTGACCGGCATCGCCGTGACGGCGCTTGCCGTGCCGGGGCTGGCCGTGGGTGGGCTCGGGGCCGCGCCGGCCGCCGCGGCGGCCCACACGGCCGGGGGCTGCCAGCTCGGCAATGGCGTTAAGCATGTCGTCGAAATCACCTTCGACAACGTGCACTTCTTCCGCGATAACCCCAACGTCCCGTCCGACCTGCAACTGATGCCTCACCTGCTGCAGTTCCTCGAGGACAACGGCACGATGCTGTCCAACAACCACACCCCGCTCATCGCGCATACCGGGAACAACATCCTGACCACGTACACGGGACTGTACGGCGACCGGGCGGGAATGCCGATCAGCAACTCCTACCGGACGTTCAACCCCGACGGCACCACCGACCCGGCTGGCTCGTTCGCGTACTGGACCGACCCGGTGTTCGACACCGCGGCCACCCCCAGCCCGGGCCACGACACCAACCCGTCGATGGTCTATTCGCCGGTCCCGCCGGCCACGGCGCAGCACCCGCCCGCGCCGAACACGATCACCCCGGCCCCGTGGGTGCCGTTCACCCGGGCCGGCTGCGACGTCGGCGGGACGGCCACCGCTAACACGATCCTCGAGAACACCGCGGTAGACATCCCCAAGGTGTTCGGCCCGAACTCGCCGGAGGCGCAGCAGCTCGCCGCCGACTCGGACTCCTTCAAGGACGCCGAGGTGGCCGACTACGTAGGCATCGGAGTGCACTGCGCCCAGGGCAGCGCGTTCTGCGCTGACGCCCAGGGGGTCAAGTTCGGCCAGAGCACCCCCAGCCCGACCGCGGTCAGCGACCTGCTGCCCGATGAGCCGGGCGGGTACCAGGACTACCAGGCGCTGTTCGGTCACCGCTACGTCGCGCCCCAGCTCGGCGCCGGGACCCCGAATGTGAGCCGCAATGGGTACCAGGTCACGAACGCCGCCGGGAACCTGGTCGACGAGAACGGCAACCAGATCAACGGCGCGTTCCTGACCAACCAGGCCGGTTTCCCGGGCTTCAGCACCATCAACGCGTCCCAGACGCTGGCGTACATGGCCGACATGCAGGAGTCCGGCGTGCCCGTGACCTATGGGTACATCTCCGACATCCATGGGAACGAGCACATCTCCGGCGTGACCGCCTGCCAGGGAGCGCCCGCAGCGCTGGGCAGCGGGAGCGCGTGCTACGTGGCCCAGGCTCAGTACTACGACCAGGCATTCGAAACGTTCTTCCAGCGCCTGGCCGCCGACGGGATCACGCCGAAGAACACGCTGTTCGTCATCAGCTCCGACGAGGGCGACCACGAGGCCGGGGCCAACGTGGGCCGGGCGATCCAGCCGACGCCGGCGAACTGTGACGGCGCGACGGTCAGCGGCACGACGGTCACCCCGGATGTGCTGTGCACCTACCCGGCAGGATCGTTCGGCGAACTCGCGGGGAACCTGACTGGGTTGCTGGCCAGCCAGGCCAACAACACCACGCCGTTCACGGTCGAGGCGGACACCGCCCCCGAGTTCTACGTCACGGGAAACCCGCCCGCGGACACGCCGGCGGTGCGCACGCTGGAGCGCGACGTGGGCTCGCTCACCGCGGCCAACCCGTACACAGGAACCACCCAGAAGATTGCCAACTACCTGGCAGATCCCACCGAGGAAGGGATCTTGCACATGGTGAACGCGGACCCGGCGAGGACGCCCACGTTCGCGATGTTCGCCCGGCCGGATTACTTCCTGTCCACCGGCCCGGCCACGTGCACCGGGTCGTGCGTCACGCAGAACACGGGCTTCGCCTGGGATCACGGTGACTACGCCGCGGAGATCAACACCAACTGGCTCGGCGTCGTGGGTCCCGGAGTCGCCCACCTCGGCCTGGACGGCACCGCCGCCGACGCCGGCCCGAACTCGGCCGGGCCGGACAGCGGGCAGATCACCGTCCCCGGCAGCGGCACCACCGGCACCTGGGTCGATGAGACCGACATCCGGCCCACGCTGCTGTATCTGGCCGGGCTGAAGGACGACTACGAACACGACGGGCGGGTCATCAGCGAGATCGTGACCCACCCGGACGCCGCGCTCAGCGCACACGGCGTGACCGCGCTCGGCGCCTGCTACAAACAGCTCAACTCCAGCGTCGGCGAGTTCGGCACGGCGACCATGCAGGCAGCTACCGCGGCGATCGAGAGCAACAGCCCCGGCGATGCCAGCTACCTCCACACCCGCAAGGTCCTGGCGGCCCTGGGCCGGGCCAGGGACCGGCTGGCCGGGCAGATCAAGGGCGAACTGGACGCGGCCGCGTTCGCGAACGCCCCGGTCCACGGCGCCGCCGGCCTGACGGTCGCTTGCCGGGCCCTCATCGGCGCGGCGGAGCATCTGGCCTCGGGCGGCTAGCCCGCCACGGGGCGCCCGGGCGGCCATGGGCAATGCCTCATGATCACGGATGATTGCTGGCAAATAGCGCTGGCAATCGTCCGTGATCATGGAAGTGGTGCCTGGTCCCGGGCGTCGGCGTGCGGATCAATGCCGGGCCTGGGAGACTAGCGGCAAGAAACTCCAGGGATGAAGGAATGCTTGCCATGGCCGAGGCGGACGGCGAGGTCGCGGTGCGCGACCCCAATCAGGTGATCAGCGAGATCGAGAGCACGCGCGAGAACCTAGCCCGTACCATCGACGCGCTCACCGAGCGGGTCAGCCCCGGCAACGTCGCGCGCCGTTCCCTGGATCGAGTCCGCGAGCAGGTCGCCCGCCCCGAGGTCCAGCTGATCGGCGGGGCGGTGGCCCTGGTCGCCGCGGCGGCCGTCGCCTATTCGCTGTGGCGGCGCCGCAGGTAGGCCAGCACCGCGGCAGGATGCCGGGCTTACTCTCGGTCTTCGGTCAGCTCCGCGTACTCGTCCGCGGTCAGCAGCCCGGCCGGCTCGGCATCACCGTTATCGAGCCGGACCTTCATCAGCCAGCCGGCCCCGTAAGGGTCGGAGTTGAGCAGCCCGGGGTCGTCGTCCACGTCGCCGTTGATCTCGGCGACCTCTCCATCGACAGGGGAGTAGATGTCACTGACAGACTTCGTCGACTCGACCTCCCCGCACGGTTCGCCGGCGGTAACTCTCGTGCCGGGCGCGGGGACGGACACGTAGACAACATCGCCGAGGGCGCGCTGGGCGTAGTCGGTGATGCCGACCGACGCGACGGGGCCGTCTACAGCCACCCACTCGTGTTCTGCGGTGTAGCGCAGTTCAGCGGGAATGGTCATGATCGCTACTCCTGTGGAATTGTTGGCGTCGGCCAGGTCAGCGTGGCCGGCGGTAGAACGGCAGGGCGGTGATCCGTGCGGGCTCAGCGCTGCCGCGGACGTCCACCGCGAGCCGGCCGTCGGACGGCTCCTCCGCGGCCAGCCGTTCGGCGTCCGGATCCAGGTAGGCCATGGCGATCGGCACGCCGAGCGTCGGGGACGGTGCGCCACTGGTGACGCTTCCCTGCGGCTGGCCATCCCAGAGCACCGGGTAACCGTGCCGGGGGATCCGGCGCGAGCCGATGGTCAGCCCGGCCAGGACGCGTGCCGGTGCCGCCTGTGCCCGCTCAGCCAGCGCGGCACGGCCCACGAAGTCACCGGTCTTGCCGAACACCACCACCCGCCCCAGGCCGGCGTCGAACGGGGTCACCTCCCGGCTCAGCTCGTTCCCGTACAGCG
>DAITAE010000815.1:0-1767 GCA_036824445.1 Streptosporangiaceae bacterium
ACTTCGTCAAGCTCGCCGAGGCCTACGGCTGCGCGGGGCTGCGGTGCGAGGACGCGGCGGCCGTCGACAAGGTGCTCGAGGAGGCGATGAAGATCGACGACAGGCCGGTCGTGATCGACTTCGTGGTGCACCGGGACGCGATGGTCTGGCCGATGGTGCCGGCCGGGACCAGTAACGATGACATCAGCGTCGCGCGGGACATGGCACCGGACTGGGATGTGACCGAATGAGCAACGTTGCCCCACGCCTGCGCGAGCAGGATCCGGCCGCGAGCAGGCACACGCTGTCGGTGCTGGTGGAGAACAAGCCTGGGGTGCTGGTCCGTGCCGCCGGCCTGTTCTCGCGCCGCGGGTTCAACATCGACTCCCTCGCGGTCGGGCCGACCGAGCACGAGGAGATATCCCGGATGACGATCGTCGTCAACTGCGCGGACCATCCGCTGGAACAGGTGACGAAGCAGCTCAACAAGCTGATCAACGTGCTGAAGATCGTGGAGCTTGAGCCGTCGGTGTCGGTCCAGCGGGAGTTGCTGCTCGTCAAGGTCCGCGCGGACGCCGAGAACAGGTCCCGGGTGCTGGAGACGGTGGCGCTCTTCCGCGCCAAGGTGGTCGACGTGGCCCAGGACGCGGTGACGGTCGAGGCAACCGGGAACCGCGACAAGCTGGACGCCCTGATCAGGGTGCTGGAGCCGTTCGGCATCAAGGAACTGGTCCAGTCCGGCATGGTCGCCCTTGGCCGCGGCAGCAAGTCCATAACCGACCGGGCGCTGCGGCCGATGGATCGCGCCGCGGCCGGCCCGGCCCAGTGACACAGGCAGCGAGCGAACAGTGAGCGGAAGGCAAGCGATGGCAGAGATCTACTACGACGACCGCGCCGACCTCGGGGTCATCCAGCGCCGCCACGTCGCGGTGCTCGGATACGGCAGCCAGGGGCATGCGCACGCGCTGTCGCTGCGGGACTCCGGTGTGGACGTCCGGGTCGGGCTGCCGGAGGGATCGGCCAGCCGGGAGAGCGCGGCCAGCGAGGGGCTGCGGGTGACGACGCCCGAGCGGGCATGCGAGGAAGCCGACCTGATCATGGTCCTGGCGCCGGACCACATCCAGCGCGCCCTGTACGCGGGAGCCATCGCCCCCAGCCTGGATGAGGGTGACGCGCTCTTCTTCGCCCACGGGCTGAACATCCGCTACGGGCTCATCGACCCGCCTGCCGGGATCGATGTCTGCATGGTCGCGCCCAAAGGGCCGGGCCACCTGGTGCGCCGGCAGTTCGCGGAGGGCCGCGGCGTCCCGGTCCTCGTCGCGGTCGAGCGCGACGCAACGGGCGGTGCGTGGCCACTCACGCTCGCCTACGCCAAGGCGATCGGCGGCACCAGGGCCGGCGCCCTCGCCACCACGTTCGCGGAGGAGACCGAGACCGACCTGTTCGGCGAGCAGGCGGTGCTGTGCGGCGGTGTCTCCGAGCTGATCAAGGCCGGCTTCGATACCCTCGTCGAGGCCGGCTACCAGCCCGAGGTTGCCTACTTCGAGTGCCTGCATGAGATGAAGCTGATCGTGGACCTCATGTACGAGGGCGGCCTTTCCAAGATGTACTGGTCGGTTTCGGACACCGCGGAGTACGGCGGCTACACCCGCGGCCCCCGTCTCATCGACGAGCGGACCAAAGAGGAGATGCGGCGCATCCTCGGCGAGGTCCGCGACGGCACGTTCACCCGCGAGCTGGTGGAGGAGTTCGACAGTGGGCGGCCCAACTTCCTCAAGCGGCGCGAGG
>DAITAE010000318.1:0-5951 GCA_036824445.1 Streptosporangiaceae bacterium
GGTTACGCCGCCGCCGGGGTGGGTGGCGGACTGATGGCCTCGGCGATCGCCTTCGCCCCCTCGTTCGCCTTTGTGCTCGGCGGCGGACGCTACTTCGACCGGCTCCGCCGCAATGGGGGCGTTCAGGCGTTCCTTACGGGCGCGGGCCCTGCCGCGATCGGGGCCATCGCCGGGGCGGCCATCCCGCTCGGGCTGTCTCTGACCCACGTGTGGCAGGTCGGGGTGCTCGCCGTGGCCGCGATCTGGCTGCTCGCCGCGCGCCGGGGTGTGGTGACCGCCATCGTGGGCGGGGCGCTGCTCGGCGTGCTCACGTTCCTGGCGGGAGGGCCGGTGACATGACGTTGCGGCGGCGCGGCAGAGGTTCGATGCTGGGGCGTATGCCGATGGACGACGGCGCCGGGGCGGTCGCGGGCCTGCCGGGGCGCGGTTACGGGGACGTGCTCTGGGAGCCGTCGCCCGAGGTGGTCAAGCGGGCGCGCGTCACTGACTACCGGCGGTGGCTGGCCGAGCGCGGGATCAGCGCGGGCGGGCCGGGCGAGCCGGTGCCCGCTGGGGAAACCCTGGCCGCCGCGGCGGCGCGCGACTACCACGATCTCTGGCGGTGGTCTGTGGAGCAGCCGGCCGCGTTCTGGGGCTCGCTCTGGGACTACTTCGCGGTGCTCGGCGAGCGCGGGGAGGGGCCGGTGCTGACCGGCGGCCCGATGCCCGGCGTGACCTGGTTCGCTGGCGCCACCCTCAACTATGCGCGCAACGCCCTGCGAACCGCGCTGACGGATCCCACCAGGATCGCGGTGATCGGCCGTGACGAGGAGGGCGAGCCGGCCACGCTGACCTACGCCGAGCTCGCCGCCGAGGTTGCCCGGGTGCGGGCCGGGCTGGCGGCACTCGGCGTGGCCAGGGGCGACCGGGTCGCGGCGTTCCTGCCCAACACCCCGGCCGCGGTGATCGGCCTGCTCGCCACCGCCAGCCTGGGCGCGATCTGGTCCTCGTGCTCACCCGACTTCGGCCCGCACAGCGTGATCGACCGCTTCGCGCAGATCACACCGAAGGTGCTGCTGGCCACCGGCCGGTACCGCTACGGCGGCAAGGACTTCGACCGGCGGCCGTCGGTGGCCGCCATCGCCGCCGCGCTGCCGGGTCTGGCGGCGATCGTCATGGTGGACGGGCCCGGCGAGGCATCGGTCACGCCGGGGATCACGACCGTGCCCTTCGAGTCGCTGCCAGGTGCCCCGGCGACGGTGCCGGAGTTCGAGGACGTCCCGTTCGGCCATCCGCTGTGGGTGCTGTACTCGTCCGGCACCACCGGCCTGCCCAAGGCGATCGTGCACAGCCACGGCGGGATCGTGCTCGAGCACCTGAAGGCGTTGTGCCTCCAGCAGGATCTCGGCGCCGGGGACGTGTTCTTCTGGTACACCACCACCGGCTGGATGATGTGGAACTACCTGGCCGGCGGCCTCCTCGCGGGCGCGGCGATCGTCACCTACGACGGCAGTGCCACTCACCCGGGCACCGACGCGCTGTGGCGGCTGGCCGCCGCCAGCGGCGTCACCTACTTCGGCACCGGCGCTCCGTACCTGATGGCCTGCGCCAAGGCCGGCCTGTCACCGGGACGGGAGCTGGACCTGGCGGCGCTGCGCGGCATCGGCTCGACCGGCTCCCCGCTCCCCCCGGAGGGTTTCCGGTGGGTCTATGAACGTGTGGGCACCGCCCCGCAGCTCGGCTCCTTCTCCGGGGGCACCGACCTGTGCACCGGCTTCGTCGGCCCCTGCCCCCTGCTGCCGGTACGCGCGGGCATCATCGCCGGCCCCTGCCTGGGCGCCCGGGTGGAGGCGTACGACGCGGAGGGCAGGCCGGTCACCGGCCAGGTCGGGGAGCTGGTCATCACCGCGCCGATGCCGTCGATGCCGACCGGGTTCTGGAATGACCCGCGCGGTGAGCGGTACCGGGCCAGCTACTTCGCCGACTACCCGGGCGTGTGGCGCCACGGCGACTGGATCACCATGCTCCCCGACGGCGGGTGCATCATCTTCGGCCGGTCGGACGCCACCTTGAACCGGGGCGGCGTGCGGATGGGCACCAGTGAGTTCTACCGGGTGGTGGAGCAGCTGCCCGAGATCGCCGACAGCCTGGTGGTCGACACCGGGCAGCTCGGGGCGGACGGGCGGCTGGTCCTGTACGTCGTGCCCGCTCCCGGCCATCAGCTCGATGATGAGCTGATCGCCCGGCTGAAGACGGCGCTGCGGACGCAGCTGTCACCCCGGCACGTGCCAGACGAGATCCACCAGGTGCCGGGAATACCGCGGACGCTGTCGGGCAAGAAGCTCGAGGTTCCGGTGCGGCGGATCCTGCTCGGAACCCCGGTGACGGAGGCGGCCGACCCGGATGCCCTCGCCAATCCGGAGGTCCTCGTCCTGTTCGCCCCGCCGGAAGCTCCCGCGTAGAGTCAAGGTCCAGGCAGGCATGACGATCAATGGCGATCGAGGAAGCGGCGTGACTGACGTCCCACTCACCGGACGCAGGTTCGGAGAAGAGGGCGGGCTGCTCACCTACGGCGGCTACCTGCACCTGGACGAGCTGCTGGCCCAGCAGGTCCCGCAGGCCGATCCGCCGGCCCACGACGAGCTGCTGTTCATCACCGTGCACCAGGTCTACGAGCTGTGGTTCCAGCAGGTTCTGTACGAGCTCGAGGCCGTGCGCGACGCGATGATGACCGGCGAGACCGGGCGGGCCCGCCACCTGCTGCGCCGGGTGCACGTGATCGAGCGGCTGCTCATCGTCCAGGTGGACGTCCTGGAGACGATGACCCCGCAGGACTTCCTGGAGTTCCGCGCCACCCTCGCCCCGGCCAGCGGCTTCCAGTCGGTGCAGTACCGGGAGCTCGAGTTCCTTTCCGGGAGCAAGGACCCCGCCTTCGTTGACCGGTTCCGCTCCATCAGCACGCAGCAGCGCGACCGGCTGGCGCGGCGCCTCACCGAGCCGTCGCTGTGGGATGCCTACCTGCACCTGCTTGCCTCCCGTGGATTGCCAGCGGGCACCGACGAGCAGATCCTGGAGTCATTGCGGGTGGTCGCGGGCGACCGCGCCGCCCACGACGACCTGTGGCAGCTCGCCGAGGGCCTGCTCACCCACGACGAGCTGGCGGGACTGTGGCGGGCGCGGCACGTGGTGATGGTGGAACGGCAGATCGGCACCAAGTCAGGCACCGGCGGGTCGACCGGTGCGCCCTACCTGCGCAAACGAGTACCTCTGCGGTATTTCCCGCTGCTGTGGGAGCTGCGGGATCACCTATAGCCGCTGGGCTGGGGACTGGCCGCGAAGGGCTCGCTAGCCAGAGGTTGCAAGGGAGACGGGACGGATGTCGGACAGCACGGGCGAGGTGGCGAACAGCCTGCTGGCGGAGGCCGCACGGGCGGCCGAGGCGGCGGGTGGCGGCGCGATCGGCGTCGGGGACCTGGAGCGGTACCTGGATGCCTACTACCGGCACATAGCCGCCGAGGATCTGCTGGCGGCCGGGCCCCAGCGGGTGGGCGCGGTCGCGGTCGAGCACGCCCGGGTCGCGGCCCGGCGGCCACAGGGCCGTGCCCTGGTGCGGGTCCGAGCGGCCGGTGAGAGCGCCGCGCTGGACGAATCGCGGGGCGTCATCGACATCGTCACCGACGACATGCCGTTCCTGGTCGACTCGATCACGATCGAGCTCGCCCGGCACAACCTCGACAGCTATCACATCGTCCATCCGCAGCTGCTGGTCCGCCGCGACGTCACCGGCGAGCTGTGGGAGGTGGTCGGCCAGCCCACGGAGGGCGGCCGGGGTCACGACGAGATCGCCGAATCGTGGATGCACATCGAGATCGACACCGCGGGCGCCGACCTCGCCGGGCTCGAGGACGACCTGCGGCGCGTGCTGGCCGACGTCCGGGTCGCGGTCGAGGATCACCAGAAGATGGTCAACACCGCGCTCCGGCTCGCGGACCAGCTCGCGGCGGAGGGGGTGAACGCGCCGGCCGAGACCCAGGCGCTGCTGCGCTGGCTCGCCGACAATCACTTCACCTTCCTCGGGTACCGCGAGTACAACCTGCTGGAAGGCCCGGACGGGATGGCGCTGCAGGCGGTGCCCGGCACCGGCCTCGGCATCCTGCGGCACGACAAGACCGGATCGTCATCTTTCGCCGCCCTGCCGCCCGAGGTGCGCGCCCGGGCCAAGGACCCGCAGCGGCTGATCTTGACCAAGGCCAATTCGCGGTCCACCGTGCACCGGCGCTCCTACCTGGACTACATCGCGATCAAACGGGTCAGCGAGAGCGGCGAGATCAACGGGGAGTACCGGTTCCTCGGGCTCTACACGCACGACGCCTACCACGAGAGCATCACCCGGATCCCGGTGCTGCGGCGCAAGCTGACCAACGTGCTGGAGCAGGCCCGGGTGGCCCCGGACAGCCACGACGGCAAGGACCTGACCGAGATCCTGGAGGGATACCCGCGGGAAGAGCTGTTCCAGATCTCGGTGGAGGAACTGACCCCGATCGCGCTGGCCGTGCTCCGGCTGCGCACCCACCGGCAGACGCGGCTGTTCCTGCGCAAGGACATCTACGGGCGCTTCATGTCCTGCATCGTGTACCTGCCCAGGGACCGGTACACCACCGCCGTGCGGCTGCGGATCCAGGAAATTCTGCGCGAGGCCCTGGGCGGAGTCGCCGTCGAGTACAGCGCCTTGGTGGGGGAGTCGGCAATGGCCCGGCTGCACGTGGTGGTGCGGGCGCGGCCGGGCACGTCGCTGCCCCAGGTGGACGCGGCCGCGCTGGAGGCGAAGCTGGCGGCGGCCGCCCGCAGCTGGGACGAGGATCTCGCCGCCGAGGCCGGCCGGCAGCTGGGTGACAGGCCCGCCCGGGCCATGCTGGGCATCTGCTCCGGCGCGATCCCGGATACCTACAAGGCCGACGTACCGGCGGAGAACGCCGTCAGCGACCTGACCCGCGTCGAGGAGATGCTGCGATCCGGCGAGGACATCGCCTTCGAGCTCTGGGAGGCCGAGAGCTACATGCGCGGCGTCCCGGTCTCCGACCACAGCAAGGTCGGGGTGTGGCGGCTGACCATTTACCGGATCGGCTCCCCGATCACCCTCACCGACGTGCTCCCCCGGCTCCAGCACATGGGGGTCGAGGTGGTCGATGAGCACCCCTACGAGTTCGCCGGGCCGTCGGTGGCAAAGCCGTTCTGGATCTATGACTTCGGGCTGCGCCGCGGCGAGGCGGCACGGGGACCGGAGCACCCGGAGGAGGTCGAGAGCCTGTTCGAGGACGCCCTCACCGCGCTCTGGCAGGGGAAGGTCGAGGACGACGGCTTCAACTCCCTGGTGCTCGCCGCCCGTCTGACCTGGCAGCAGGTGGTGGTGCTGCGCGCCTATGCCAAGTACCTCCGGCAGGCGGGCATTGCCTTCAGCCAGCGCTACATCGAGCGCGTCCTTGCCATGAACGTGGCCATCGCCAGGCTGCTCGTCCGCCTGTTCGAGTCGAGGTTCGATCCCGGGCGCCAGGAGGGGGAGGCCGAGCGGAGCGAGGCGATCACGGAGGAGATCCGCGGCCAGCTCGACGAGGTCGCCATCTTGGACCACGACCGGATCCTCCGCAGCTACCTGGGACTGATCCTGGCCACCCTGCGGACCTCCTTCTTCCAGACCCGCCATCCCGTCCAGCAGCCGGCCTCCCCGGACGAGCCGCCGTACCTCGTGATCAAACTGGATGCCGGGCAGGTGCCGGAACTTCCCGTGCCCCGCCCGCGGTTCGAGCTGTTCGTCTACTCGCCGCGGCTGGAGGCGGTGCACCTGCGGTTCGCGCCGGTGGCGCGGGGCGGTCTGCGCTGGTCCGACCGGCGCGAGGACTTCCGCACCGAGATCCTCGGCCTGGCCAAGGCCCAGGAGGTCAAGAACTCGGTCATCGTCCCGTCCGGGGCCAAGG
>DAITAE010000319.1:0-5948 GCA_036824445.1 Streptosporangiaceae bacterium
CTCATCCGCCGATGCTGGCCTCTCCTGTCCCTCGCCGGGTAATGGCCCGCGGCACTGGGGTCAGGTGGGTTGCGTGGCCACGTTGACACCCACAACCGACACCAACCCGCCTGGACGTTGCTGTACCCCGGTGGACGCCGGGAGCGCTTCGTGCCAGGCCACAGACAGTGCTGGACACTTAGCCATGCTTTGCAAGCAGGGGGTCAGGGGTTCGAGTCCCCTTAGCTCCACCTGAGAAACGACCCTGGGCCCAGCAGGTAACGGGACTGGAGGTTCCGTGCTGATCAGCTGGCCCGGCCAGGCGGCGGGCGGAACGGTGTAACCGGCGGCGTGGGCCGACGGCGCGGGCCCGACCATATCGCGGGCACGAGATCGAGGGCGTAAGCCACCGCGTAGGCAGCCGGCTCATAGTTGACCCGCCAGCCGACGAAGTCGGGCCATGCGTCAGCGGGGTCGCGCTCGATGGGGAAGTCCACCTTGCGTAGCCTGGCGACCGCGTCGAGGTATTCCTGGTAGCTGAGGGTGATCCCGGCGTCCGGATCAGGCTCGTCGGGTATGCCAAAACCCATCGCCTGCGCTATCTCCCTCAGGCATACGAACCCCGAACGCAAGCACAGCCGGGCCTGGACGGCCGGCGCCGACTGCGGCGACAGGGCAAGGTACAGCGCGGCTGAATCCAGCACCGCCAGCAGCGAGATCACCCAGGATGACAGTGGCCGGGGGGAGCGGAACCACACCAGCGGCAGGTAGGTGGTGTGGCTCTCAGCGAGGTCGGCGGCCCAGCCCTCCCAGCGCTCGTACAGGTCGGGCAGCGTGTCGATTGTCGAGGTGCCCGAGCCCAGGGCGTAATGAGTACGGGCCAGCAGCTCCGGCCCCCAGGACGGGACACCGGCCCGCGCGTTCAGCAGCGACACCTCGTCCTCGCGCCGGTTGAACGCTGAGTACAAAGTAGGCAGGTAGGCGATCTGCAAAGTGACGATGATGAGCGCTGTCCCCGCTGCCAGATCAGCGATGATCCGCTCCGCAGCACCCAGGGCTTCGTTGGGCCCGAACACTGCGGGACTGGCCAGAGTGATCGCGGAGGTTATGCCTCCGGACGTGAACGGCCACACCAGCAGCGTGTACCCGATGAAGGACATGAGCAGCCACGCCGCCAGCTGGCAGAGCAGGAACGTCGCCGCCTCTGCGGCCAGGATCCGGTCCCGCTGCTTGTAACTGGCGATCGGGCTGGTAATGAGCTTGAACACGCCGTCGACGAGCGCGCCGACCCAACGGGTCAGCCAGCTGGCGACCGAACGGGGCACAATCAAGGTGCCGACGACGCTGACCGCCGCGGTCAGTACCAGCAGGGCACCGACGGCGGCGGCTACATCGCGGGCGGCGATCGGGACCGCCATGGGAATCTCCTCGGATCTGGGGTGGACTCAACGGTGGACGGCCACCGTAACGTGCACTCGGCGTGATCGCGGCAGGCCCGGGCCTGCCCGCTCTTCCTGGTCCCGAGAACTGCAATGGTCTCCGGAGTCAAGGGCAGCCCTCACAGGGTTGTCCCGCGCTAGCGCGATTATGCCGGTGTGAATCGGGTGGCAGAAGACCGCGACAGCGGCCTGCGGGCGGTCCAGGCGATGGCGTACGTCCCGTTCTACGCGATCAAGAAAGCGGACGTGGAACGTATAACGTTAGTTATGCGCCTTCGTAGAGGCGAACTTCGACCGTCCCCCGGTCCGCTGCGGAGGCTGCTGCGCCCACCCGGCCGCCAGACGAACCAGGCGCTGCTGGTCGTGCTGCTGTTCGCTTTCGGCACCGGGGTCGCCACGGTCGCGATCGGCTCACCGGACGGGGCCTGGGTAGCCATCGGCCACGGGATCTGCGGAATGGCTGTGGTGTTGCTCGTCCCGTGGAAATCCCGGGTGGTGCGTGGCGCACTGCGGCGCGCACGCCTCAGCCGGTGGCTGTCGCTGCTGCTGGCCGCGTTGGCGCTGTTCACCCTCATCGCGGGCCTCGGTTATTCCACGGGCTTGGTGCGCTCGATCGCCGGCAAGCCCGGCCTGTGGGTGCATATCGCGGTCGCCCTCACGCTGGTGCCTTTGGTGGTGTGGCACGTCTGGGCCCGGGGCATCCGGCCGCGCCGGACCGATCTGTCGCGCCGGGCGCTGCTGCGCGCCGGCGTGCTGGCTGGGGGCGCGGTCGGGCTCTACGCCGCCGCCGCGATCAGCGTGCTGGGCCTACCTGGGGCCAGACGCCGCTTCACCGGCTCGTACGAGACGGCCTCGTTCCGGCCGGCGGCGATGCCGTCGACCAGCTGGCTGCTCGACGCCGTACCTAGCGTCGACCCGGACCGGTGGCGGCTGACCCTCAAGGACGGGCAGGGGCCCCGAGAGCTGACCCTTGCCGAACTGACCACGTACGGCACCCAGGTGCGGGCCACGCTGGACTGCACGTCCGGCTGGTACTCGCACCAGGACTGGACCGGCGTGCCGCTGGGCACGTTGCTCCACCGCGGACCGGGAACGCAAAGCCTGTACGTGCGCTCGGTCACCGGCTACTGGGTCCGTTTCCCGATCCACGACCTGGATCGTTTGCTGCTCGCCACCCAGGTGGGCGGCGCGCCCCTCTCGGCCGATCACGGGTTCCCGGTGCGCCTCGTCGCCCCCGGGCGGCGGGGCTATTGGTGGGTCAAGTGGATCGACCGCATCGAGGTACAGACCACGCCGTGGTGGTGGCAGCCGCCGTTCCCCACCGGCTGACGCTATCTCGGCAGCCAGGCGTCCGGCGCGCTGGCCATGCGCTTGACGAGCGTCCGCAATTTGCCGGTCGGGCCGCAAGATTCTCCGCAGTCTCATGCACGCCCTCCGGAGCCTTTCCTCCTCCAAGCCTTTGACAGCACCCGCAGGTACAGCACGGAAGTACAGCAGCCTTGCCGAAGCCAGGCCACCTCCGATGACCGTTACCGACCCAACCACCTGCGTTGATGACACTTACTGACCGTGCCGCCAGTAGTTTGCAAGCAGGGGTCAGGGGTTCGACCTCTCGGCACCGGGGTGGGCCCCAGGAGCGTCACCCCTCGCCAGCGCGCGATTGATCAGCCTGGCCACCGTCTCTACGGTCGCCACCCCATGCGCCATGTCGGGGTTGTTGCTGGTCAAGATCACGATCGAGTAGTCGAGGTCATGGCGGGTGAAGTCGCCGATGCTGTTCACGTCCCACAGGTCCGGGTCGGGCAGCCAGCCGTTCTTCAGGTGGACCGTCACATCCGGCGGCGCGCCCGCGGACACGCCCCAGCGTTGGTCCGGAACGACGTCGGCCATGAGGGCGAGCGCGTAGCGGCGGCTCGCCGCGTCCAGGACGGTGTTGCGGGTGATGAGCAGCTGCAGCAGGCGCAGTTCATCGTGTGCGTTGACCGCGGTCAGGCCCCAGTAGTCGTCCGTGCCGAGTACGGTGTGGTTCATCCCGGCCGCGGTGAGGAAGCGCTGCAAGGCGGTCATGCCGATCTCGTTCCACAGCATGTCCTGTGCAACGTTGTCCGACTCGGTGATCATCGCCTGCGCCAGGCCGGCCTGGTAAGGGCTGAGGTTCTCGCGCCCGTGGAGCTGGTGCAGGAGCGCGCAGAGGGTAATGACCTTGATCACGCTCGCCGAGTGAAATTTCCGCCATTGGTGGTACCGGCAGCGGATCCCTTCCTCCGGGTCGGCCGCGGCGATGCCCACCGTCGAGGACAGGTTGTGCAGGGCGTTGGCGATCTGGCGGGACAGCTTGGCCGCGAGCGCGGGCTGGACCGATGACGTGCAGATGCCTGGCGTGGCTCGAGCAGGAACGGAAGCCGGGGCGCGCGCGGGTCTCGGAGCGCGTGCGGGCGTCGGGATTATCGCAGGACCAGAGACGCTCGCGGGTGCGGGAGCGGCTGCAGCACGAGGAGCGCCTGCAGCACGAGGAGCTCCTGCGGGACCAGGGGCGGCCACGGCACCGGGGACGAGCACAGCTGTCAGCACGCACGCGAGCGCGGGCCATAGGCTCCATCGCCGCATCGTCATCACGCTCCTCGGGCAGCGCCGACGATAACTAGCGAAGCTGGCGTGACCCTGTCAAGCGTGTGTGAAGAACGTGAAAACTGCAATGTAGCGGTAGTGGTACGTGCCGAAGCCGATGATGCTGGTTCCCTACATCGTCGGCGGCTCACCGGTGATTTCCTGCATCATGACGCACAACCGGCATGTATCTTCGCGCCGCCGTTCGTTGGGCACCGCGGCAAGAAACCCCTCCACTGATGCATCGGTCCGGCGCATCCCCGGATCCCTCTTGGTCGCCATGCCCTCCTGCTCACACAGCTGTTTGGATCTGACTGCACGGCGCACCAGCCTCAAGATCGGCGTGCCATTAACGTGCCGTTACCAGGGGTTGACTACTGTATCTCACGGCTACTAACGAACAGCTGCCTGGCCATTCACTGCGCGGTCATTCACTGCCCCGTCTGCCCGTTTCTGGCCGTCGCGGCGGAGGCGTCCGGCGGTTCCCGACGCGGGGAGATCTGGCCGGCATTGTGGGGATGCCGGCGGATCGTCGGTCGCGTCGTCGGTCAGTTGAGCACCCGGTAGAGATGCCACTGGTCGGGGACGCCTTTCAGCTCGTGCTCGCCAGCGTCTTCGAACACTAGTCCCGAGCCTGCGGTGAGGTCTTTGACCGTAGCGCTGACCAGAATCTCCCCGGCGCGGGCGAGCGCGCCGACCGGTGCGCTGATGTGCACCGCGAGGCCGCGGACGTGGTCACCGGCGAGTTCGATCTCCCCGGTGTGGCATCCGGCGCGGATGCTCAGGCCAAGCTCGCCGACGGCTGCGCCCAGGGCCTGGGCGCAGCGGACGGCCCGGGCGGGCCCGTCGAAGGTCGCCAGCAGGCCGTCCCCGGTGGAGTCGATGTAGCGGCCCCGGTACCGTTCGATCTCCCGGCGGGCGAGGCCGTCATGCTGGGCGAGGAGATTGGCCCAGCGGGCGTCGCCGACTTCGGCCAGCCGCTGGGTCGAGCCGACGATGTCGGTGAACAGGACGGTGGAAAGGATGCGGTCCAGGCTTGCCCCGTGCCGCTCGCCGGTGAGGAACACCTCTACCTCATCAACGATCGCTTCCACGTCGCCGGTATACGGCGAGTCATCGCGGCCCGGGATAGCTACCACCGTTGCACTGCTGATCTGGTCCGCCACGTAGGCCGCGATCTCCGGCGGCATAGTCCAGGCCTGGGGGCGGTGCAGCACCAGGGTGGGGACATGGATCGCGGGAAGCACCGCCCTGATGTCGGTCTCCATGTCGAGCCGCTCGACCGCCTCAGCCGTCGCCGGATTCGCCGACAGCTGAAACATCGCCAGCGCCCAGTTCTCGAAAGTCAAAGACGTAGCGTCTGGCGCGAACGTTGCGTTGTGTTGCTTAACCCACTCACGGATCCCCCAGCCCTGGCGGAGGTTGGTGAGGTAGCTCTCCCATTCGCCGCGGCCCCAGCTGGTCAGCGTCCAGCCGGGCTTGAGCAGCGGGCACGGGTCGAGGTTGAAGGTCACCAGTTGCGTGACCCGGGCTGGGTAGGTCGCCGCCAGCAGGGCCGCGTGGGTCGCACCGCTTTGCCACCCGAACACCGCTGCCCGTTCGATGCCCGCCTCGTCCATGACAGTAACCACGTCGTCCATCACCACCTCCAAAGACGGAAGGTCTTTGGGGTAGAGCCGGTCGGACAGGCCGACGCCGCGCCGATCCAAGATGACAACCCGTGCGAACGAGCCCAGCCCAGTGAGCATCCTGCTGAACTCGGGCAGCTCCCAGTTCCAGTACAGGTTGGAAATGAAACCCGGGACGCACACCAGACTGGTCGGTCCCTCACCGAAGACCTGATAGGCGATCGCGACGTCGCCATTGTGTGCGTAGCGCACATCAGGCCGGTCCATCACGTGAACTCACTGTCTGTCTGACTAC
>DAITAE010000008.1:0-21882 GCA_036824445.1 Streptosporangiaceae bacterium
CCCCGGTGGATACGGCTGCGCACCGTCCCCAGCTTGACCCCGAGCGTCGCGGCGATCTCCTCGTACGACAGGCCTTCGATGTCGCACAACACGACCGCCGCGCGGTATTCGGGCGCCAGGGCCTCCAGTGCCTGCTGCACGTCGGTGTCGAGATGGCGCGCGTCGAATGCCTGGGCGGGTGTGGGCTCGCCGTCGCGCAGCAGGCCCACGGCCTGATCGCCGAGCCCTTCGAACCGGATCCGCTGCCTGCGCCGGGCCATGTCGAGGAAGAGGTTGGTGGTGATCCGGTGCAGCCAGCCCTCGAAGGTGCCCGGGGTGTAGCTGGGGAGCGAGCGGAAGACCCGCACGAAGACCTCCTGGGTGAGGTCCTCGGCGTCGTGCATGTTGCCGGTGAGCCGGTACGCGAGCCGGTAGACCCGCGCCGAGTGCTGGCGCACCAGGTCATCCCAGCTCGGAGGCGTCCATTCCGGCGCCGCCTCGGCCTCACCCGGTGGCACAGCCACGGTCTTGGCCGCTCCGGCTTCGCCCACCATGTGCTCCTCTGCACCGTCGGATGCGCAACAACCATCATGAGCCCGCGCCAGAATGAACGCATCAGCCGGCCCCACTGGTTCCCGAGTCACCGTCCGTGACGATAGGCTCCGCCCTGAAAGGTCCCGACCCGCGGGGAGGCAGGCATCGTGAGCGCAGAGGCTGTCGCAGCCTATGTCGAGGAGTTCCTCCCCGAGGACGAGCCTCTGCTCGCGGCCCGCCGCAATGCCGCGGAGGTGGGCGGCGCGTCCCCGGTGAGCCCCGCGGTGGGCGCCACCCTGCGCTTCATCGCCGCCGCCCTCAACGCCAAGGCGGTCGTGGAAATCGGTACCGGCTGCGGCACGTCCGGCATCTGGCTGCTGCGCGGCATGCGCCGCGACGCCGTGCTCACCAGCGTCGACGTCGAACCCGAGCATCAGCGGCTGGCGCGCAGGGCGTTCACGGAGGCCGGGTTCGCGAGCAACCGCTTCCGGCTCATCGGGGGCAAGGCCTCCGACGTGCTCCCCCGCCTCACCGATGGCGGCTACGACCTGGTGTTCTGCGACGCGGACAAGCATGAGTACCCCGCCTACCTGACCGCCGCGCTGCGGCTGCTGCGGCCGGGAGGAGTGGTGGCGTTCGACAACGCGCTCTGGGGCGGCCGGGTCGCCGATCGCGGCCAGACCGACCCGGAAACGGCGGCGATCAGGGAAGCGGCCGAGCTGGTCCAGCAGGACGAGCGCCTGGTGCCGCTGCTGCTGCCGATCGGGGACGGCCTGCTGGCGGCGGTCAAGCGGGCTTAGGGCGCGCCCGGGGCGGCCGGCGTTGGCCACGGCGGCGAGCCGTCGGCGGCGGTGAGCCGTCGGCGGCGGCCAGCCAGGCCAGCAGCAGCCGCGTTCCGTAGCCCGTCGCGCCCTTGCTGTTCTCCCCGTCGTCGGCCCCCGACCGCGCCGCGCCCGCGATGTCCAGGTGGGCCCAGGGACGCCCGCCGGTGAACTCCCGCAGGAACAGGGCAGCGTCGATGGATCCGGCCCGCGCACGGTCCCCATGCGGAATGTTGGCCAGATCGGCGACCGGGGAATCGAGCGCGTCCCGGTAGTCGTCGACCAGCGGCATCCGCCAGAGGGCATCTCCGCTGACGTCCGCGGCCGCGAGCAGATCTCGCGCTATCTGCTCGTCGCTGGCATACATCGCTCCCAGCTGCGTCCCGAGCGCCACCCGTACCGCCCCGGTCAGCGTGGCGATGTCCACCACCGCGTCCGGCTGGAGCACCGCGTCGGCGTAGGCGAGCGCGTCGGCCAGGACCAGGCGGCCCTCCGCGTCGGTGTTCAGCACCTCGACCGTGCGGCCGCCGAAATGGGTAATGACATCCCCCGGCCGCAGCGCCGACCCAGACGGCATGTTCTCCGCCGCGGCCACCAGCCCGGTCACCCGCGACTGGACCCCGAGCCGGGCCAGAGCGGACATGACCGCGATCACGACCGCGCCGCCGGCCATGTCGGTCTTCATCTGCTTCATGCCGTCGAGTGGCTTGAGCGACAGCCCGCCGCTGTCGAACGTGATGCCCTTGCCGACCAGCACGACATGCCGATGCCACTGCGCAGGCCGGTAACCGAGCTCGATCAGGCGCGGCGGGCGAGCCGAACCCGATCCCACCGCCAGCAGGCCGCCGAACCCATGCGCGGCGAGCTCATCGGCCTCCCACACCCGCGCCGTGAGCCCGCAGCCGGTCGCCACCGCCACCGCCTCGTCCGCCAGCCAGGCCGGGGTCTTGCGCCCCGACGGCATATTGGTGAGGTCGCGGGCGAGTGCCACCGCACCAGCGACGGCCCTGGCCGCCGCGATCACGTCAGCATGCTCGTCCGGTGCGGCCAAGAGCAGGCGCACCTCACCCGGTGCCGTGTCGCCGTCTGCGGCGTCACCCCGGGCCTGCGTGAAGCCGTAGGAGCCGAGCAGGAGGCCGACGACGAACGCGTGCACCGCCTCGGCGGGCTTCCCATGCACGGCGGAGGTGATCAGGGTCCGGCCGGGCGCGACCCGGCGGCCCACGGCCGCACCGGCCTTGCGCATCGCGGCCGGCGACTCGTCACCAAGCCCGAGGAAAACAAACGGGCCCGGCCCGCCGCCAGGCCCGATCACCACGCTGGTGAGATCGCCGGCGTTGTTGCCCGCCTCGCAGCGGGCGATCACTTCGGCCGCGGGGGCGCCGAGATACGAGTCGATCCCAGCTGACTCCGCGCCCTGGACCGGCACCACGACCGGGCCTGGCATCGGCTGAATGCCACCGTCGAGCCCGGCGAGGTGATCGGCCAGCGGCCGGGGGCCGGGTATGGCAACCGCGGTCAGTCGGGTGTCAATCGGCAAGGTTCAGCCGGTGGCGGACTTGAGCGCTTCAGAGAGCTGAGCCGCTTCGTCAGCCGACAACTCGACCACAAGCCTGCCACCGCCCTCGAGCGGTACGCGCATCACGATGCCGCGGCCTTCCTTCGTGACCTCGAGCGGGCCATCACCCGTCCGCGGCTTCATCGCCGCCATCCTGCATCCCCTTCCTGCCCGGGGCCGCATGAGAACTCACCGAGGCCCGCCACCGGCTGACCGGCGACCGCGGCGAGTACTGCCGATTCACAGCCGTTGTCGATCAGTAGATCTATTATCCAGGGTTCGGGCCCCGGATGGGAATGATCAGCGCCGCTGGCAGCAGCAATATGCGGCGAGGCCTGCCGCGGCCTAGATTTGAGGGGCGCCGACCAGCGCGTCAGGCTCGGGGTCCACAGCGGCGGCCTGGCCGCTGTCCAGCTCCTCGCACAGGCTCACGATGCGCTCGGCCGTGTCCTCCAGGTCGGTCAGCACCCGTTGCTCATAGACCCCAGTGCCAGTGCGCCACATGATCGTGTTGGGAAGGCACCACACGGTCAGGCCACGCCGCACCGAGAGCACGGAGATGCCCACGTCCGCCTCGCCCGCGCGCAGCAGGCTCGCACCGAGGCCGCGGTCGGCCAGCATGAGCTCCAGCCAGCGGGACACCTGGCAGGGGTTCGGCCTGGCGCGCTGCAGGCGGGCCGGGACGCACTTGGCATGCACCGGCTGGGAGAACCATACGGCCTTGCCCGGGACCCTCCAGTCACCCAGCCGGGAGCGGCTCAGGTGATGACCCCAGCGCCCGCCGGACAGCCCGGCCACGATCTGCAGGCCGCGGCCGCCCCCCGCGTAGGCGGGCGCCCCCTCCGGGCCGGGCGGGGATCCGCACTTCCAGCCGGCCAGCGAATCGAACACCTTGCAGACCAGTTCCCAGCGGTCGGCGGCCCGGCGCAGGTAGAGCCATAGCTCGGGGATGCCCGCCACGGGCGCCCGGGCCGCGCCCTCGAACTGGACGTTCTCCTGGGCGTACAGCGTGTTGGCGGCCAGCTCGCTGGCCATCGTGGTGCCGTCATAGATCAGGTCATCCGGCAGCCCGAGCCCGGACGCCGCCTCACGGAACACCAGACGGGCCTCGTGGGCGCACGTGGCGTCGAGGGACAGCGGCCAGGCACAGCAGCCGTAGACAACCAGCGAGGCAACCCCCGCCCCCCGCGAGGCGACGGCCCCAGCCTCCAACGACGCGGCCCCGGCCCCAGCCACCAACGCCGCGGCCCCGGCTGCTGGTGATGCTGCCGCGGCCACCGGCGACACCGCGCCGGCTACCGGCGATCCCGTCGCCTCCCGTCCTGCCCCTGGCTCCATTTCCGCGGCGGGCCCTCCCCTCCATCGGCCCGCAGCGATCGGGTCTACCGGAGCCGTCACCATAGGTGATGCAGTACCTGGGACGAGAAATTGTAACATGCTTCTCGGCCTTCGTGACTCACAGATCTGTGAAGCAGACATTACGAGTTGTGGAGCCACCTTCGCAATGGGAACCGCCGATTACCCGCGGCCAATCGGGAGGGTGTGCCCGATCCGCGGCACGTGTACAGTCACAGGCGAGGCGGTTGACTCCGCCGGGCCTTGAGACAGGCGCATAAGAGAATCCCCCGGGTGGCGGCCCGGGGGATTCTCTTGCCACGCCGCTGGGGTCAGCCCACGTCGGCGGTCACACCAAGGTCGTAGCGGCCCGTCCGCGCGTCACCCAGGAAGGCGGCGAACGCAGCCCGGGTGACGACATGGGCACCGCCCTCCGGGCACTTGCTGTCACGGACGGCAACGACGCCGGGAAGGTTGGCCGCCACTTCCACGCAGCCGCCGTTTTGGTGGCTGCAGCGGGCCTTCCGCCAGATGGCTTGAGACAGGTCAGTCATGGATCACTCCAGTTGATCAGCAAGTTGTCTGAGATAAATCGTCGTGTCGGACGGTTCCAGCGCGCAATCGACCGCTTTTTCGAACGATTGGATGTACCTGCTTACCTGTTCCGCCTCGTTGACCTCCACGACCGCGAAGTCGGTTTCCGTGAAGGCAACCGGAGGCTCTCCCTCGGAGAAGTCGAAGATGTTGATCGCCGAAGACAGGCCCGGCGGTGGGCCGTCCGTGAACCGCTGGATGTGGAGACCGACATTCGGGCGCCGGGCCATGTCGACCAGATGCTCGATCTGGCCGCGCCGCTCCGCTCGGGAGCCCCACTGGTACTGCAACGACGCCTCGGTGATCACGGCGGTCAGCCTCGGGGCCGTGCCGCCCGGGCGGCTGAGAATCTCCTGGCGCCGGGACCGGGTGTCCAGCACCTTCCGGCGCCAGGCCGGTGGCCGCGGCCCGGTGCGGATGAAGGCCTCGGCGTAATCCTGTGTCTGCAACAACCCCGGCAGGACCAGCGGCATGAACACCCGGATCCGGCTGGCGTCGTTCTCGAAGCCCGGGAACTCGTTCTCGAAAATATCGGAGTAATCACGCCACCAGGGCCTGGCACGCGACTGGATCGCCAGATCCTCGAGCTGCTCCCGCTCGTCCTCGTCGACGCCGTAGATGCGGAGCAGGTCGCGGATATCGCTCATTTCAGGGCGTTTCCACTGATTGGCCTCGAAACGGCCCACTTTGCCCCGGCCCCAATTCAGCATGTCGCAGACGTGGTTGGCGGTGTACCCGCTCTGGACGCGCAGCTGAAGGAGACGCCTGGACAGCCGGCGCTTGGCTACGGTGGCACCGTATGCCTCGTCGGTCATTCTGGATCGCCTCCTTGACAGGACGGCTCCAACAGTATACCGCTACCTAAGTTGTGAATCACAGATTTCCTACCTTTGCCATCGTCGCTCACCAAGCTCGGTTGTCACGCCTGCTTCTCCTGCCACAGGCTGACCCTCCGCGGTGATCCCTAGGCCGGCGGGAAACGCGGCGGACGCGGGATCATCGCGCTGATCGCGGCCCGGGTGCGGGCCGCGGGCCGGGCCGATGTCATGATCATTGCCCGGCCGGATGGCCGCGAAGAGCGCCGCACGCCGTGGCGTTAGCCCAGCGCGTCGTCAAACTCGCCCTTCCGGACCCCGTCGAGGAAGCACTCCCACTCGTGGCGGTCGTACACCAGAACTCTTCCCGCCGGGTCGCCGACGACCCGCATCAGCACCCACTCACCGAGCTTGCCCGGCTGGCCGATGAAGGCGATCTCGATCGTGCCATCCCCCTCCCCCGAGCGCTGCCAGCACAGCGCGGCGACGTCGATGCCGAGGGTCTCGACGGTCGGCTTACCGGTCACGGGACCCCACCGGCCGGCTTCACGGCCGGCGCCCCACGCCGCAGTAGAGCATTCGTGATCCATCGCTGTCGGCGAGCGCCGGCACCTCAGCGCCCCACTCCCCCACGTAGCAGACGCCGGGCGGGGCCCCGGGGTAGGCAGGCACCATCTCCAGGTGCTCGAAAAAGCGGTCCACCTCGGCTCTGGGCCGTACGTAGATGTTCTCGGTCGCCTTGGCGTACACGTCCACGCCTTCCTGAACCCCGCTTGGCGGCAGACGGTCCGCCGTCACGTGCGAGAGCGCCAGATAGCTCCCGGGCGCCAGCGCGGCCAGGTACTGGGCGACGAGGCCCCACGGATCCGACGACGGCGCGACGAAGTGCATGACCGCGGTCATCAGCAGCCCGGTGGGCTCGCCCGGGTGGATCAGCGCGCGCAGGTCCGGATGGCCGAGCACGGCGGCAGGGTCGCGCAGGTCGGCGGTGATAAGTGTGGCGGTCTTGGAGTCCCTGAGCAGCTCGTCGGAGATGAGCGCCACCATCGGGTCGACGTCCACGTACACCACCCGGGCAGTGGGGGCCACCGCCTGCACCACGTCGTGGGTGTTTCCCGCCGTGGGCAGCCCCGACCCGATGTCGATGAACTGGCGGATCCCCTGCTCCGCCAGCCAGCGAGCGGCACGCTGGTGGAAACTGCGGTTCGCCCAGGCCGCGTCGGGGAGATCCGGCAACGCCGCGATGATCCTCTTCGCCGCCGCCCTGTCGGCCGGGAAGTTGTACCTGCCGCCGAGGTAGTAGTCGTACAGGCGGGCCGGGCTGGGCACGGTCGGATCCACTCCCGCCGGGACCGGTGGGTCTTCCGTCATGTCCTCATCATCCAACCGACTGCTCAACGACGTCTGGCCACTCCGAAGCAGTTCCGCCCCCGCTCACAGTTCGCATGCTACGTGTGAATCGCGGACCGGCTGGGCGCAATTCCAATAACCGAATGTTCACGAATACGCGCCCCGGCGGAAGCAGCCGGAAAGGTGGTCGTCCACCACGCCGCAGGCCTGCAGCGCAGCATAGACCGTGACCGGGCCGGTGAAGGTGAACCCGAGCCGCCGCAATTCCCCGGCGCACGCCTTGGAGGCCGGCGTCCACGCCGGAATGTCGGCCGTCGTGGCCGGCGGATGGGCCGGTGGCTCCGCGTAGTGCCACACCAGTTCAGCCAGCCCGCCGGGGATCGCCAGGGCGGCCCTGGCGTTGCGGATCACCGCCTCGATCTTCGCGCGGTTCCGCACGATGCCGGCGTCCGCGAGGAGCCGTTCCTCGTCACCGGCGCCGAACTCCGCGACCTTCTCCAGGTCGAAGCCGCGGAACGCGGCGCGGAAGTTCTCCCGCTTGCGCAAGATGGTGAGCCAGGACAGCCCGGACTGGAACGCCTCCAGTGAGAGCCGTTCGAAGATCCCCACGTCGTCCCTGACCGGCCGTCCCCATTCCTCGTCGTGGTAGCTGAGGTAATCGGCGGCCCCGAGCGCCCACGGACAGCGCGCAAGCCCGTCCGGGCCCGGCACGGGTCCCGCCCCGGCCTCAGTCATCGGCACCCCGCTCGCGTTGCCATGCCCAGAAGGGCAGCTCTTTTGCCTGGCCGGGGGGGTTGGCCTGGCCCGGCACACTGGCCTGACTGGGCTGACCGGCTGGACCGGGCACACCGGCTTGACCGGGTGGATCTGCTTGACCTGGCGTACCGGCATGACCGGGCGGATCGGCCTGGCCGGGTGCACCGGGCAGACCTGCGTCATGTGCCTGGCCGCCGGGAACCGACGTGATCGTGCTCGCGGGATCATTGTCTCCGGCAAACGGGCCCGCCTGACCTGGCAGGCCCGGGCGATATGCCGGTCCGGCCCGGCCGGGCAGGCCGACTGGGGCAGGCGAGCTTACGCGCGGTCCGCCGATCCCGGCCGCCCGCGCCCCGTCCGGGTCGCCCCGCAGTTCGGCCAGTTCCCGGCGCAGGGTCGCGATTTCCACGTCGCGCTCGGTCACCGAGCGCGCGATCACCCGTAGCGCGTCCTCGGTCGCCTGAGCGTTGTAGCCCCACAGCGACATCGGCGGCCGTAGCAGGGCGACGTCGGTGGCGCTCACTTCGTCGAGTTCCATTGGCGGGGTGTCGCTGGGAAAGTCGGCCATCTCACCGGCCCGCCCGAGGGAGGCCAGCACCACGCCAATCAGGATCACGACTGCCGCGACCAACAGAACTACTGGCACACTACGAATCGTGCCATGCTCAGGGGGTAATCAGGCACCCCGAGCACCCCAGTGAGCCCGTCCGGACGCCACTGCTGGGAGTCGCCGCCGATGCTGTCGGCCCGCAGGCTCAGCCCTCGGACATGGCCGGCGGGACGGCCGAACTGCCCGCCGCCTGGCCCATGGGCCCACCGTTGCTGTGGGCCGCCAGGATGACCCGGACCACGTCGTCGGGGTCGTCCGCGATGCTCAGCAGATCCAGGTCGGCCGCGGAGACCTTGCCCTGGGCGATGACCGTGTCGCGAATCCAGGACAGCAGGCCGGACCAGTAGGAGCTGTCGACCAGCACGATCGGGAACTTGGTGATCTTGCCGGTCTGTACCAGCGTCAGCGCCTCGAACAGCTCATCCAGGGTCCCAAACCCGCCCGGCAGCACCACGAACGCCTGCGAGTACTTGACGAACATGGTCTTGCGGACGAAGAAATAGCGGAACTCGATGCCGATCTCTACGTGATCGTTCAGGCCCTGCTCCAGCGGCAGCTCGATGCCCATGCCCACCGAAACCCCGTTCGCGGACGTGGCGCCCTTGTTGGCCGCCTCCATGATCCCGGGGCCGCCTCCGGTGATCACCGCATAGCCGGCCTTCGCCAGCGCCCCCGAGATGCGTTCCGCGAGTTCATAGTCGCGGGTGCCGGGCACGGCACGGGATGACCCGAAGACGGAGACGGCCATGCCAAGTTCCGCCAGCAGGCCGAAGCCCTCCACGAATTCCGCCTGGATCCGCAGCACCCGCCACGGATCGGTGTGCACCCAGTCGCTGGGCCCGCGCCGGTCCAGCAGCCGCTGATCGGTCGTCGTCATGGGTATGGCCTTGCCGCGAAGCATGGCCGGGCCTTGCCGGCGGATGCGGCGGCGTGACTCGGGTTGCGCATTCATGATCCTGCCACGGTAGCCCAGCCCAGCGGCCGGGCAGAACGGCCCGTACCAGCCTCGCGGGCAGCGAGCCCGGACCGACGGCAGACGGCCATCGGCCGGCAACCCCGCTGCTGTCAGCCGTTCATGCCGTGGTCGCGGAGAATGTCGTTCAGCACCGCCTTGTCGTGCCGGCTGCCCTCCGGCAGCCGCTTGAGCACAAGCACACAGGGCATGCCGAACTCACCCCCCGCGAACCTTCGCATCCGGCTGCCGCCGACGCAGACCGACCAGGCCGGCGCCTCTCCCCTCGGCAGTTCCTCGCCGGTCTCGACGTCGATCACGTGGGAGCTCCTGGTCAAGATCGTTCCCGCGCCCAGGACCGCGCCGGTGCGCACCCGCGCCCCCTCCACGACCATGCATCGTGAGCTGATGAAGGCGTCGTCGTCGACGACCACCGGAACCGCGTTGGGTGGTTCCAGCACCCCGCCGATGCCCACGCCGCCGGCCAGGTGGACGTTCTTTCCGACCTGGGCGCAGGACCCGACCGTTGCCCAGGTGTCCACCATGGTGCCGGAGCCCACGTAGGCGCCGATGTTCACAAACGATGGCATAAGCACACAACCAGGGGCGACATAGGCGCCCCAGCGGGCGATCGCGCCCGGCACCACGCGCACCCCGTCCAGCCGGGTCTTCAGCGGTACCCGGTCGTGGTAGCGGAAATCGCCCGCGCCCGACGGCTCCATCGGCAGCAGCCGGAACGCCAGCAAGATCGCGCGCTTGGCACGCTCGTCCACGCTGACGCCGCCCGCCGGGTCCGGCCGGGCCACCCTGGCCTCGCCCGCGTCGAGCGCGTCCACCGCGGTGGTCACCACCGCACGTGCCTCCGCGTCGCCGGGGCCGAGTTCGTTACGCCGATCCCACAACTGGTCGATGCTCGCCGGCAGGGGGGAACCGGGCGAGCCGGACGGGCCTGACCGGCCGGCCGGGTCCTGGCCCGCCGGGTCCTGGTAGGCGCCGACACCGCTGGCCGCCTGCGAAGAATTCATGAGCCGATCGTAGTGGCCGGTAGGCGGGTCCCCGGACGCGCCAGACTCACCCGGACGTGCGCAGGATGACCGGGCTGGCCGGTACGGTCTCTTGATGTGCCGACCAACTCGCGCAGACGTGGCCTGACGCCGGCGATCATCGTCGTCGTCATCGCCCTGGCGGTGGCCGGCTTCTTCATCTTCAGGCAGGGCAAGCCGCTCCTGACCGGGAGCGGGTGCCAGGCGGGCACGGGCCGGAAGATGGTCTTGCTCGACCCCGAGCAGGCCTCGATCGCGGCGACGATCGCGGGGGTGGCCCACCAGCGGGCGATGCCACGGCGCGCCGTGGTGGTCGCGTACGCCGCCGCGCTGCAGGAGTCGAAGCTGCACAACCTCGGCTACGGTGACCGCGACTCGGTGGGGGTGTTCCAGCAGCGCCCCTCCGAGGGCTGGGGGCCGGCCTGGAAGCTGAAGGACCCGGTCTACGCGACCGGCAGGTTCTTCGAGGCCCTGGCCGGTGTGCCCGACTACCTCCACAAGCCCGTGTACCGGGCCGCCCAGGCCGTGCAGCGCAGCGCGGACGGCTCCGCCTACGTCCAGTACCAGCCGGAGGCGACCACCCTGGCGGCCGACTTCACTGGCCGCCGGGCGCACGCGGTGTGGTGCTGGTCCGCGGTCCCTGACCCGCCGAGGGCCAACCTGACGGCAGCCCGCCGGGGCCTGGCGCACGCGTTTGGCTCGATCGGCTCGCACCGGGCGGCCACGCCGGGCGACGACCCGTCCATGCTCGTCAGCGTCCCGCGCCCGGCGGTCGGGTGGGCGGTCGCCACCTGGCTGGTGACCCACGCGGCGTCCTACGGGATCCACGACGTGCGTTACGGCGGGTTCCGCTGGCGGCACTCGTCGGGCAGCAGCGGCTGGACGCTGGACAAGGGGCAAACGCGGCCCGATGTGGTCCGGGCAAGCTGATAACCTGGGCGCTCCGGCCATTGACCAATACCGCCCCAAACGTCACGCCAGACGCGCAATACTAAGGCCCTAGTAGCGCGTAAGGGACCGGATCGTATGGGGAATAGTGCCGGAAAGAGGAGTTCCGAACGTGACCTACATCATCACTGAAGGCTGCATCGACCTGCTCGATAGGACATGCATCGACGAGTGCCCGGTGGACTGCATCTATGAGGGCGCGCGGATGATGTACATCCACCCTGACGAGTGCGTGGACTGCGGAGCCTGCGAGCCGGTCTGCCCGGTCGAGGCGATCTTCTACGAGGATGACTTGCCGGATCAGCTGAAGGACTTCTATCGGGTAAACGTCGAGTTCTTCTCGAGCCTGGGCTCCCCCGGCGGCGCGTCCAGAGTGGGGAAGATCCCTTACGACCATCCGATCACGGCCTCATACCCACCACAGCAGTAGGGATAACCAACTGACCCTCGCCGCACGCCTGCCCCCATTCCCGTGGGACCTGTTGGGTCCCTACCGGGAGAAGGCCAAGGCGCACCGGGACGGGATCGTGGACCTATCGATCGGCACGCCGGTCGACCCCGTCCCACCGACGGTGCGGGCAGCGCTCGCGGAAGCGGCGGACGCACCCGGCTACCCCGCGGTGCAGGGGACTCAGCGGCTGCGGGAAGTGGCGGCGGGCTGGCTGGCCCGCCGCCACTCCGTGCCGGCCGATCCCGCGAGCGTGCTGCCGCTGATCGGCAGCAAGGAATTCATCGCCTCCCTGCCGACGCTGCTCGGCTGCGGCCCCGGCGACACCGTGGTTCATCCCGAGCTGGCCTACCCGACCTACGCCATCGGCGCGCGGCTGGCCGGAGCCACCGCGGTGGCGGCCGACGGGCTGGCCACGCTCGGCCCCGGGCGGGTGTCCCTGGTCTGGGTGAACTCCCCCGGCAACCCCACCGGCCGGGTGCTGCCGGTGGCGCACCTGCGCAAGATGGTGAACTGGGCGCGCGAGCGCGGCGTGCTCATCGCCGCCGACGAGTGCTACCTGGGCCTGGGCTGGGACGCCGAGCCGGTCTCGATCCTGCACCCGGAGGTGTGCGGCGGGTCCGCGCAGGGAGTGCTCGCCGTTCACTCCCTGTCCAAGCGCTCGAACATGGCGGGCTACCGGGCGGGGTTCGTCACCGGTGACCCCGCCCTCGTCGCCGACCTGCTGGAGATCCGGCGGCACGCCGGCCTGATGATGCCCGCTCCGGTCCAGGCGGCGATGGCTGCTGCGCTCGATGACGACACCCACGCCGACGAGCAGCGCGCCCGGTACGCCGCGCGGCGGGCCCGGCTGCGGGCGGCGCTGGCGGCGGGGGGCTGGGAGGCCGAGCACTCCGAGGCCGGGCTGTACCTGTGGGTGACCAGGCCGGGCCTCGACTGCTGGGGCAGCGTGGAGCTGCTCGCCGAGGCCGGCATCCTGGTCGCGCCGGGCGAGTTCTACGGGGCGGGCGGCAAGGCGCACGTCCGGGTAGCCCTCACCGCCACAGACGAGCGCGTCGACGCGGCCGTGACCCGCCTGGCGGCCCTGGCCTGACCGGGAAACGAGCCAGGCCCAGCTGGCCGCAATAAATCACCATCGGAACGCCGGAATCTGCAACAAATCGTCTGCTGAACGCAGGATGCGCGTGCATCTCCTGGCCAGGCGTGCTCTTAGTCTTGACGGGGAGGTGGCCCGGAGTGCGGCACACCCGGAACTGAGGCGGGAATGAGGGATCTGAACGTGACCGCGAAAAGCACAACCGCGCAGCTGCGCGCGCTGGCGGACGCCCACAGCGCACACAACTACCACCCGCTGCCCGTGGTCATCGCGCACGGCGAGGGCGCCTGGGTGACCGACGTCGAGGGGCGCCGGTACCTGGACCTGCTCGCCGCGTATTCGGCCCTCAACTTCGGCCACCGCCACCCCCGGCTTGTCGCCGCCGCGCAGCGCCAGCTGGAACGGGTGACGCTGGTCAGCCGGGCGTTCGACCATGACCAGTTCGGCCCGTTCTGCGCCGAACTCGCCGCGCTGACGGGCATGGAGATGGTGCTGCCGATGAACACCGGTGCGGAGGCGGTGGAGACGGCGATCAAGACGGCCCGCAAATGGGGTTACGAGGTCAAGGGCGTGCCCGCGGACCAGGCGGTCATCGTGACCTTCGAGGGGAACTTCCACGGGCGGACCACCACCATCGTCAGCTTCTCCACCGACGAGGACGCGCGCGCCTCCTACGGTCCCTACACCCCCGGCTTCCGCGTCGTACCCTACGGCGACCCGGCGGCGCTCGCCGCGGCCATGGACTCCCGGGTTGTCGGCGTGCTGATCGAGCCGATCCAGGGCGAGGCCGGGGTGGTGGTGCCGCCGCCCAGCTACCTGAGCGCCGTCCGGGAGGCGTGCACCGCCCACGGCGCGCTGATGATCGCCGACGAGATTCAGTCCGGGCTCGGCCGGACCGGAACCACGTTCGCCTGCGAGCACGAGAACGTGACACCGGACATGTACCTGCTCGGCAAGGCGCTCGGCGGTGGCATCGTGCCGGTCTCGGCGGTGGCGTCCTCCCGCGAGGTTCTCGGCGTGTTCCGGCCCGGCCAGCACGGTTCCACGTTCGGCGGCAACGCGCTCGCGTGCGCGGTCGGCCGCGAGGTGATCGCGATGCTGGCCACCGGCGAGTTCCAGGAGCGCTCCGCCAAGCTGGGCACCCACCTGCACGACCGGCTGTCGGCGCTGCCGCGCGGAGCGGTGCGCCAGGTGCGCGGCCGCGGCCTGTGGGCCGGCGTGGAGTTCGCCACCCTCAGCGGCCGGGAGGCCTGCGAGCGCCTGGCCGCGCGCGGGGTCCTCGCCAAGGACACCCACGGCACCACCATTCGCCTCGCCCCGCCCCTGGTCATCACCGGGGAAGACCTCGACTGGGCCCTCGACCAGCTCGAGCAGGCGATCCGCTAGCTCTCGTCCAGGCGGCGGTAGTTGCGCGAGTAGTACAGCAGCGGGCCGCCTTCCGGGCTGGGCTCGGTGACGGCCAGGACCTCGCCGACGACGATGCTGTGATCGCCGCCGTCGTGGACGGCGGTGGTCCGGCACTCCATCGCGGCGAGGGCGTCGTCGAGGATGGGCGCGGCCGTCAGCGGGCCGCGGTGATGCCGGAACGCGTCGAGCTGGCCCTCCAGCGGCCGCCCGCGCATCGCCAGCCAGCGGGCGGTCTTCTCCGCATCCTCGTTCAGCACCGACACCGCCCAGGTGCCGGTCGCCAGCACCGCGTCGTGGAAGCGGGCGACCTTCTCCGCGCAGAACAGGACGAGAAGCGGCTCAAGAGACACCGCGGTGAAGGCGGTCACCGTCATCGCGTGATCCACACCGTCCTCCGTGGTGGAGACCACGACGATGCCGCTGGCGAAGCGGCCAGCGGCCCGCCGGAAATCGTCCGCGCTCACCGGGGCCATGTGCCCGCCCGTCGCGGCCAGCGGCCCGCGCGCCGCGGCCGCGTGAACGTGAGCACCACGCCCAGCCCGGCGCCGACGGCGCCCCCGTACAGGTACCACTTGCCCGCGGTGGTGTTGGTGACGATCACGCTGCCGGCCTCGGTCGGCATGGTCAGCACGAGCGAAGCGAGAAACCATCCGGCCGCCGGGGCGAGGCCGCCCAGCGGGGAGCCCATGCCCAGGCCGCCCAGCAGGCAGGTGAGGAAGATCAGCACGGAGAACGCCAGCGCCGCCACCGGCACGGCGCCGATGACGTGGCTGAACTGGAAGCAGCCGATCAGCGCTTGCATCACGCCGAGCAGGAACAGCGCCGCGTAAGTGCCACCGGTGCTGAGCCCACCCCGGTGGGCCGGGCTCGGCTCTGGCGTGCTGTCCACGCAGAGCAGGCTATACGGCGCCGGCGCCGGGACGATCGCCGTCACCTGCCGTCACAGGCCGGCGAACAGATCCTGCTCGCGCGGCCCACCCAGCCCACCCGGCCCGGCGAGCAGCGTGTAGTACTCCCGGCCGCCGATCCGCTGGCCGACCATGTCGGAAAGGGCGAAGAAGGGGCCATCCACGGCGACCTGGGTGGCGTGCGACCGGAGCGCTGCGATCTTCGCCACGAGGTAGCCGGTGCCGTCGATCTCGGTCGTGACCTGTTCATCCGGCACTCCGAACGGCAGGTCCGCCACCGAGCCGGCCTGCCTGAAGCCGGCCGGCGGGGCGTGGCCGAGCTTGATCGCCTCGGCAAGCACCGAGCGCGGCATGGCCGTCGCATAGAGCTTCGCCACCCGCCAGGGGGAGCCGCAGCCGGGCGGGACCGCGGCGGGGGGGTCGGCGGCAACCCGGATCGCCCGCCGCGTCACCCGGTGCGCCTGGATGTGATCGGGATGGCCGTAGAAGCCGTTGGCGTCGTAGGTGACGACGACCTGGGGCGCCACGTCGCGGATCACGGCGGCGAGCTCGCCCGCTGCCTCGTCCAGGTCCGCCTGCCAGAAGCAGCCCGGGTCCTGGTTGTCCGGCAGGCCCATCATCCCGGAATCGCGCCACCGGCCGGGGCCGCCGAGGAACCGGTGGTCGGTCACGCCGAGCGCGGCGCATGCGGCCGCAAGCTCGCCGGCCCGGTACTCCCCCAGCCGGCCGCCGGTGCCCAGATGCGCCAGTTCCGGCGGGATGATCTCACCCAGCTCCCCCCGGGTGCAGGTGACCAGGGTGACGCCGGCGCCCTGCGCGGCGTAGGCCGCCATGGTCGCGCCGGTGCCGATCGACTCGTCGTCGGGGTGGGCGTGGACCAGCAGCAGCCGCCGAGAGTCGCCAGCACCCACACGGGCGAGCCTATCGGCGCCGCGGCTGGCAGGATCGGGGCATGACGGACAGCTTCCCGCGGCAGCAGGCCAGAACACAGGGGTTCAGCCTCGGCGCCCCCCGCTCGTTCGAGATCTCCCCCGACGGAAGCCGGGTGGCGTTCCTGCGCAGCCAGGGCGGCGACGACCCGGTCACCTGCCTGTGGGTGCTCGACGCCGGCACGGGCCAGGAACGCCTGGCCGCCGACCCGGCCAAGGCGGGCCCCGCGGGCGGGGCCATGACCGACGCCGAGCGGGCTATCCGGGAACGGACGCGCGAGCGGGCGGCGGGCATCACCGGATTCGCCACCGACACCGCGCTCACCGTGGCCGCGTTCGCGTTGGCCGGCCGGGTATACCTGGCCGACCTGACCGGGGACGCCGCCCCGCGGGCGATCCCGGCCCAGGTCCCCGCGTTCGACCCCCGTCCCGACCCGGCCGGGCAGCGGGTCGCCTACGTCTGCGAGGGCGCGCTGCGGGTCACCGACCTGGCGACCGGCGAGGACACCGAGATCATCGGGCCGGGCGGGGAGCCCGGGCTCAGCTACGGCCTCGCCGAGTTCATCGCCGCCGAAGAGATGGGCCGCACCCGGGGCTACTGGTGGGCGCCCGACGGCACGGCCCTGCTCGTGGCCAGGGTGGACAGCACGCCCGTCCACCGCTGGTACATCGCCGACCCCGCGAACCCCGCCCGGCCGGCCACGGAAGTCGCCTATCCCGCCGCGGGCACCCCGAACGCCGATGTGACGCTGGTGCTGGCCGGCCTTGACGGCAGCCGGGCCACGCTCGAATGGGACCGGACGGCGTTCCCGTACCTGGTGACGGTGAACTGGGACCACGACGTCCCGCTGGTCGCGGTGCAAAGCCGCGACCAGTGCCGGATGCTCCTGCTCTCCGCGGACCCGGCCAGGGCCGCCACGGCGGTGCTGCGCGCGGACAGCGACGACCGCTGGCTGGACATCGTGCCCGGGGTGCCGGCCCGGACCGGCGACGGCCGGATCGTCTGGGCGGCCGACGCCGACGGGGCGAGGCGGCTGCTGGTCGCGAGCCCGGAAGAACTCGCCGCGGGCACCGCGGCACCGGTCACGCCCGCGAGCCTCCAGGTGCGGGAGGTTCTCGACGTGGACTCCGGCACGGTGCTGTTCACCGCGTCGGAGGACGAGCCGACCGAGATCGGCCTGTGGACGTACGGCCCCGGCGGGCTGGCACAGATCACGGGCGAAGCAGGCGTGCACCATGGACGCCGGGCCGGGGGCACTACCGTGATCGCCAGCCGGACCCTGACGGAGGCTGGCGTCAGGCCGCGGGTGGTGCGCGATGGCTCGGCCGGCATGCCGATCGCCTCGCTGGCCGAGCACCCCAGCCTGCCCACCCCGTGGCCGGACATCTTCGCGGCCGGGTCACGGGGCATCCGCACGGCGCTGCTGCTGCCGTCCTGGCACGAGCCCGGCTCGCGGAAGCTGCCGGTGCTGCTCGACCCCTACGGGGGGCCGCACCTTCAGCGCGTGCTGGCGGCGCAGGCGGCCTTCTTCACCTCTCAGTGGCTCGCCGACCAGGGCTTCGCCGTGGTGGTCGCGGACGGCAGGGGCACCCCCGGCCGGGGGCCGGAATGGGACAGGGCGGTCTGGCACGATCTGGCCGATCCGGTGCTCGAGGACCAGGTCGAGGCGCTGCACGCGGCCGCCGGGCGCTGCGGCGACCTGGACACCTCCCGCGTCGCGATCCGGGGCTGGTCGTTCGGCGGCTACCTGGCCGCGCTCGCGGTGCTCCGGCGCCCGGAGGTGTTCCACGCCGCGATCGTCGGCGCGCCGGTCACCGACCAGCGGCTCTACGACACCCACTACACCGAGCGCTATCTGGGGCATCCGGATGAGCATCCGGAGGTCTACGACAGGTGCTCGCCCGTCAGGGATGCCGAACGGATGGCCACGCGCGCGCGGGAATCCGGGGGCGGGGCGGCCGGAGCGGACGGCATCACGGTCCGCCCGCTGATGATCATCCACGGGCTCGCCGACGACAACGTGGTCGTCGCCCATTCCCTGCGGCTGTCGTCCGCGCTGCTCTCCGCGGGGTACCCGCACACGGTGCTCCCCCTGTCCGGGGTCACTCACCTGGCGTCGCAGGAAGAGGTGGCCGAGAACCTGCTCCTGCTCCAGGTGGACTTCCTCCGGCGAGCCCTCGGGCTGGCTGGCCAGCCAAGTGGGCAGACGATAAATAGGCAGCGGGTGTAGCCAGAGTCACATGCCTGTAACCGTCGCCCGGGTCTGCGTGGTGATATGCAGTGGAATAGGGTTCCAGCGCGGTGACCCGAGCAGAATCACAGTGCGGAGACGTCAAAGATGACGCAGGCGACAACGGCGCCGGCCAAGACCAGGGCGCAGATCCCCGAGCGCACTCTGCGCAAGGACCCGTGGTGGCGGCAGCCGGCCATCAACGCCACCGCCCTCGCCGTGGTAGTGATCTACCTCACCTGGGCGTCCCTGGTCAACGCCGACTACTTCTGGGAGCCGTACATCTCCCCGCTGTACTCGCCGTGCCTGGCGACGACCTGCACGCCCGGCGCCGGGTACGACTGGATCCCGTGGCTGACCTGGCTCTCCCCAGCGATCATCATCATCGGCGGGCCGCTGGGCTTCCGGCTCACCTGCTATTACTACCGGAAGGCCTACTACCGGGCGTTCTGGCGGTCGCCGACCGCGTGCGCAGTCCGCGAGCCACACGCGAAGTACACCGGTGAGACCAGGTTCCCGCTGATCCTGCAAAACGTGCACCGGTACTTCTTCTGGATCGCGATGGCGTTCAACGTGATCCTGTCGATCGACGCCGTGATCGCATTCCGTGACCATTCCGGAAACTGGGGCCACATGGGGCTCGGCACGCTGATCCTGCTGGTCAACGCGACCCTACTGTGGCTGTACTCACTGTCCTGTCACGCGTGCCGGCATACGGTCGGCGGTCGGCTCAAACATTTCTCCAAGCACCCGGTCAGGTACTGGATGTGGACCCAGGTCTCCCGGCTGAATGCCAGGCACATGCAGTACGCCTGGCTATCGCTGTTCTGGGTGCTGTTCACCGATCTCTATATCCGGCTGGTGGCCAGCGGCGCCATCACCGACCCGCGGTTCTTCTAGGCCGCCGCAGCAAGCTAGGCAAGAAGGTGCGCAGCGCAGATGACTGACATCGAACGGCTCTCCTACGACGTGGTGGTGATCGGGGCGGGCGGCTCCGGGCTGCGGGCGGCCATAGAGGCACGGCAGGCCGGCAAGCGGACCGCAGTCATCTCCAAGTCGCTCTTCGGCAAAGCGCACACGGTCATGGCCGAGGGTGGCTGCGCCGCCGCGATGGGCAACATGAACCCGAATGACAACTGGCAGGTCCACTTCCGGGACACGATGCGCGGCGGCAAGTTCCTCAACAGCTGGCGAATGGCCGAACTGCACGCCAAAGAGGCGCCGGACCGGGTCTGGGAGCTGGAGGCCTGGGGCGCGCTGTTCGACCGCACCGCCGACGGCAAGATCAGCCAGCGCAACTTCGGCGGCCACGAGTACCCGCGGCTCGCCCACGTCGGCGACCGGACCGGCCTGGAGATGATCCGCACGCTGCAGCAGCGGGTCGTGGCGCTGCAGCAGGAGGACGCCAGGGAGCACGGCGATCCCGAGGCGATGATCCGGGTGTTCGCCGAGACCACGATCACCCGGCTGATCACCGAGGGCGGCAGTATCGCCGGGGCGTTCGGCTACGTCCGGGACACCGGTGATTTCGTGGTGTTCGAGGCGCCCGCCGTCGTGCTCGCCACCGGCGGCATCGGCAAGTCGTACAAGGTCACCTCCAACTCGTGGGAGTACACCGGCGACGGGCACGCGCTCGCGCTGCTGGCCGGCGCCAGCCTGCTGAACATGGAGTTCGTGCAGCTGCACCCGACCGGCATGATCTGGCCGCCGTCGGTCAAGGGCATCCTGGTCACCGAGTCGGTCCGCGGCGACGGCGGGGTCCTGCTCAACTCCGAGGGCAAGCGGTTCATGTTCGGGTACGTGCCGGACGTGTTCCGCGCGCAGTACGCGGAGACAGAGGAGGAGGCCGACCGCTGGTACGAAGACCCGGACCACAACCGCCGCCCGCCGGAACTGCTGCCACGTGACGAGGTCGCTCGCTCCATCAACTCCGAGGTCAAGGCGGGCCGGGGCTCTCCGCACGGCGGCGTGTTCCTCGACATCGCCTCGCGCCGGCCGGCCGAGGAGATCCTGCGCCGGCTGCCGTCCATGTACCACCAGTTCAAGGAGCTGGCCGACGTGGACATCACCAAGGAGCCGATGGAGATCGGGCCGACCTGTCACTACGTGATGGGCGGCGTCGAGGTGGACCCGGACACCCAGGCGGCCAGCGTGCCCGGCCTGTTCGCGGCCGGTGAGGTATCCGGCGGCATGCACGGCTCCAACCGGCTTGGCGGCAACTCGCTGTCCGACCTGCTGGTGTTCGGCCGCCGCGCCGGGCGCAGCGCGGCGCGGCACGCGGACTCGGTCGCCGCCGCCGGGCGGCCGGCGGTCGGCCACGCTGCCGTGGACGCCGCCGTCACGGAGGCGCTGGCCCCGCTTGAGCGGGACGGCGGGGAGAACCCCTACGAGGTGCACGCGGCGCTGCAGGAGCTGATGACCGACCAGGTCGGGCTCATCAGGAACGAGGGCGAACTCCAGGGCGCCCTCGCCGAGCTGGACAAGCTGCGGGCCCGCGCCGCCCAGGTCAGCGCGGAAGGCGGCCGCGCCTACAACCCCGGCTGGCATCTGGCCCAGGACCTGCGCAACATGCTGCTTGTCTCCGACTGCGTGGCGCAGTCGGCGCTGGAGCGCCAGGAGTCGCGCGGCGGGCACACCCGCTCGGACTACCCGGAGATGTCACCGGAGTGGCGCAAGATCAACCTGGTCTGCGCGCTCGACGGTGACCAGGTCAAGCTGGCCCGCCAGCCGGTGGTACCGATGCGGGAGGACCTGCTCGGGCTGTTCGATCTGGCCGAGCTCAAGAAATATCTCACCGATGACGAGCTGGCAGGCCAGACGGCCGGCTCGTCCACGGCCGCGCAGGAGGAGACGCGCTGATGAGCTACAAGGCGGCGCTGCGGGTATGGCGCGGCGATCACGGGGAAGGCGATCTGGCCGACTACACCGTCGAGGTGAACGAGGGCGAGGTCGTCCTGGACGTGCTGCACCGGCTGCAGGCCACCCAAGCCAATGACCTGGCGATCCGGTGGAACTGCAAGGCCGGCAAATGCGGCTCCTGCTCCATGGAGATCAACGGCCGCCCCCGGCTGGCCTGCATGACCAGGATGTCGGTGTACGCGCCGGAGGAGGTGCTCACGATCACCCCGCTGCGCACCTTCCCGGTGATCAGGGACCTGGTCACCGACGTGTCGTTCAACTATGCCAAGGCGCGGGAGATCCCGTCGTTCACCCCGGACCCCGCGGTGGGCCTGGGTGAGTTCCGCATGCAGCAGGTGGACGTGGAGCGCTCGCAGGAGTTCCGCAAGTGCATCGAGTGCTTCCTGTGCCAGAACGTCTGCCACGTCATCCGCGACCACCCGGAGAACGAGCGGCCGTTCGCCGGCCCGCGGTTCCTGATGCGGATCGCGGAGCTGGAGATGCACCCGGCCGACACCGCCGACCGGCGCGAGATCGCCCAGGACGACTTCGGCCTCGGCCTGTGCAACATCACCAAGTGCTGCACCGAGGTCTGCCCGGAGAACATCAAGATCACCGATAACGCGCTGATCCCGATGAAGGAACGCGTCGTGGGCCGCAAGTACGACCC
>DAITAE010000816.1:0-1762 GCA_036824445.1 Streptosporangiaceae bacterium
TCGCCGCCTTCGTGGTCGTGATCGTGGCCTGGTTCGCGATCCTGTTCACCGGCCGCTACCCCCGCGCGATATTCGACTTCGTGGAGGGGGTCATTCGCTGGCACAACCGCGTGATCGGCTACGCGCTCACACTGGTCACAGACCAGTACCCCCCGTTCCGGCTGGCTGCCTGACCACCGTGCCGGGCTCAGGCAGTCAGCGCCCAGATCTGGGGGACTTACACGGGCGACCGGTGGGTGCCGGGCCCGGTAGCCTCTTCCGGGTGGGAGACGATCAGGCGCCGGGCGGTGACGCCCACGGGCACGAGAGCGACCTGCCCGACGTGCCGGAGCAGATGCGGGTCCGGCTGGCCAAGCGGGAACGGCTGCTGGCGGCCGGCGCCGATCCCTATCCGGTCGGCTTTCCCCGCACGGCCACGATCGGCGAGATCCGCGAGCGCTACCCGGACCTGAAGCCGGACACCTCGACCGGCGAGAAGGTCGGTGTGACGGGCCGGGTACTGCTGTCGCGCATCGGCGGGAAGCTCTGCTTCGCGACCATCCGCGACGGCACCGGGGACGTCCAGGTCATGATCTCGGAGGACAGGGTCGGCGCGGACGCCCTGGCCGCCTGGAAGCACGACGTCGACCTCGGGGACCACGTCGGCGTGGAAGGCGAGGTCATCTCCTCCCGCAGGGGAGAACTCTCCGTGCTGGCGGACCGGTTCGCCATCACGGCCAAGAGCCTTCGGCCCCTTCCCGAGAAACACAAGGGGCTTTCGGACGTTGAGTCGCGGGTCCGCCAGCGTTATGTAGATCTGATCGTGAATCCGGGGACACGGCGGATGGCGGAGATCAAGAGCGCCGTCATCCGCGCGTTGCGGGAGGAACTGCACGCGCGCGGCTTCCTGGAGGTGGAGACGCCCGTCCTGCAGCCGGTGCACGGCGGGGCGAACGCGCGCCCGTTCACCACCCATATCAACGCCTACGACCTGGATATCTACTTGCGGATCGCGCTGGAACTGCACCTCAAGCGGCTGCTGGTCGGGGGCATCGAGAAGGTGTTCGAGATCGGCCGTATTTTCCGCAACGAGGGCGTGGACTCCACCCACAATCCCGAGTTCACCATGCTCGAGGCGTACGAGGCGTACGGCGACTACGACACGATCGGCAAGCTCACCAGGGAACTGATCCAGCGGGCGGCGGTGGCGGCCTTCGGCACCACGGTCCTGCGACGTGCGGACGGCGGCGAGTTCGACATCGGCGGGGAGTGGCCGTCGAAAACGGTGCACGGCGCCGTGTCCGAGGCGCTGGGCGAGGAAATCACACCCGACACCAGCGAGGAGCATCTGCGGAGGCTGTGCGCGCAGGCGGGGGTGCCGACCGAGCCGGGCTGGAGCCGGGGTCAGGTCGTGCTCGAGATGTACGAGCGGCTGGTGGAGCGGCAGACCGTAGGGCCGACGTTCTACCGGGACTTCCCGGTCGAGGTCTCACCGCTGACCCGCGCCCACAGGAAGGACCCGCGGCTGGCCGAACGGTGGGACCTGGTGGCGTTCGGCACCGAGCTGGGGACCGGCTACTCGGAGCTCACCGATCCGGTCGAGGAACGCGCCAGGCTCACCGAGCAGTCGCTGCTCGCGGCCGGCGGTGACCCCGAGGCGATGCAGCTGGACGAGGACTTCCTGCGCGCGCTCGAGTACGGCATGCCGCCGGCCGGCGGAATGGGCGTGGGCATCGACCGGATCCTGATCATGTTCACCGGGGAGACCATCCGGGACACGATC
>DAITAE010000817.1:0-1760 GCA_036824445.1 Streptosporangiaceae bacterium
TCCCAGGGCAACTCGCGGCGAAAAATGCATGCTCCGCCACAATGGGTACACGAAGTCACACCTGTTTCTGCTTGCTATCCACGCACTGTAGGAGCGTCGCGACGCCATGCAGCCGAGTGCTGCTGGGAGGCGGTGACCCGCGCCGGCCGCGTCAGGCGATGGTGTTTAGTTTGAGCGTTTTGCACTCCGCCCTGGATGCATGCTGCTAGCGTGACCCGCGTCGTACAGAATCCTGACCCGAGATATGACCGTGATACCCCGTACGCCCGGCTGGCGCCAGGCATGATCAAGGTCTGCCAACGGATCAGTACTGGGGCGAGGCGGCCATGCTCCCCGCTATTGAAAGAGACAGACAATGCGCTCTTTTTTCAGGTCGCTACGCCGATGGCCAGCTATTCTAGTTGCCGCCGCGCTCGCCGCGTCAGGCGCGATTGCCGTCGCCACGCTCCCGGCGGCGCACGCGTCCATCCCCCAGAACGTGGCCTGGAAATCGAGCGCTCCGTTGGGGCTCTGGCATAACGGCGGGTTCAACGTCTTCAACAATGAGTGGAATACCTCCGAGGCCGGGCCCCAGACCATCTGGGCTCATTCATTCCACAATTGGGGTGTTGAGTCCAGGCAGCGGGGTACCACCAGCGTCAAGGTGTACCCTTCCGTCCAGAAGAATTACAGAAACCGCCCGTACACCTCACTCAAGAGCCTCACGAGCACGTTCACCGAGTCGATGCCGCCTGCGTCGTCCAACTTCATCGCCGAGGCGGCGTATGACATCTGGCTGAACAACTTCAACATCGAGGTCATGATGTGGGTGGACAACCACCGGCAGGTCCCGGCCGGCCACGTCATCGCCACGGTAGACATCTTCGGTCAGAAGTTCCGGGTCTGGCAGAGCGGCCACGACCTGTTCAGCTTCGCCCTGGTCGGCAAGCGGGAGACCAGCGGCAAGGTCCATCTTCTCAGCGCACTGCGCTGGCTGGTGAACCACGGGCGCCTGAGCAGATCCGTCACGTTGCGGCAGGTCGACTTCGGCTGGGAGATCGCGTCGACGCACGGGGCTCCCATGGACTTCATCGTGACGCGCTATTCGCTGAAGACGCGCTTCAACTAAGAGCTGACCGCCCGGGACCTCGTTCTGGCATCCGCCCGCCGCCCCCGTGATGGCGATGCCGTTCGAGTTCGCCACCGCCGGCCGCATCCTGGCCGGCGGTGGCCGGGCGGCGGAACTGCCGGAGGTTCTCGCCGGGCTCGGGTCCCGGGTCCTGGTATGCACGGGCGCGAACCCCGCGCGCCACGCCGGGCTGCTGGCGAACCTGGGGCTCCCGGCCGCGGTGTTCCCGGTGGCGGCCGAGCCCACTGTCGAGCTGGCGCGGGCCGGCATCGCCGCGGCGCGCGAGCACGGCGCCGACGCCGTCGCCGCGATCGGCGGCGGCAGCGTCATCGACCTCGGCAAGGCCGTGGCCATGCTGCTGGGCAACGGCGGCGACCCGCTTGACTACCTGGAGGTCGTCGGGGCCGGCCGGAAGATCACCCAGCCCGCCGTGCCCTGCGTGGCCGTGCCCACCACCGCTGGCACCGGGGCAGAGGTGACCGCCAACGCCGTGCTCGCCTCGCCAGCGCACCGGATCAAGGCGAGCCTTCGCAGCCCGCTGATGATCCCCCGGGTGGCGCTGGTAGACCCCCAGCTCACCGTGTCCTGCCCGCCGCCGGTCACCGCCGCCAGCGGACTGGACGCGCTCACCCAGTGCCTGGAGCCGTTCGTC
>DAITAE010000320.1:0-5932 GCA_036824445.1 Streptosporangiaceae bacterium
GACCATCGGCGGGCGCACGGTTGCCCGACCGCTCCCCCATGTCGCCGGCACCTACAGCGCATGCATCTGGTCGCCGGACGGGAAATCGGTTCTTTGCGGTGGCACCGACGGCGGGCCCTGGGCCATCGCCCGCGCAGATAGCGACCACGCGGTGGCGGTGCGCGGGAGCGGCGCCCCCATCACCTGGCTGCCGTAGTGGACCGCTTCCCCGGGCGATCATCGTGGATCGCCACGCCGGCTCAGCCCGATTCGCTGGCCGGCGCGGGGACCGTGATCACGCCTGCGTCTAATCGTGATCAGGCGTGCATTGAGCGGCGCCGCGGGGGCTGAATAGTGTTTTGCTCATGACCGGCTCGCCGGGGCCATTTCTGGTGCCCCGCTCCAGACCGGCGGTGCGCCGTCCCGGCCAGCCGGGCGCGCCTGGGCTCGCGGCACGCTGATGATGCGCTCGGTGACTTGGCTGCGCGGGCTGGCGCAACGTCGCGGCATCACCGTGCTGATCCTGGCCGTGGCATTGGTGGCGACCGCTGCCGCCGCCGCAGGGCCCACCTACTACCAGGCCTCACGGACCTCGATCATGCGTGATGTGATCGCCACCGCGTCAGCTGCCGGCCGTGGCTACGAAGCCAACGAGACGGGCGCGGTACCTGGCCTTCTTGGCCAGCTCGCCCCGATCCTGCAAGGCCAGCTGGCCAGCAGCCTGGGCGGGCTGTCTAACCGAGGGCTGTTCCTGCCGCCGGTCTACTCGGTCGAGACACCCGTGCCGTTCGCGCAGTTCAGAACCTCGGTTCCGCTGGTCTGGCGCAGCAGTGTCTGCGCGCATCTGCGGATCCGGGGCAGCTGTCCCGCCGCCCCCGGACAGGTCATCGTCAGCAGCCGGACCGCGTACGTTGCCGGCTGGCACCTCGGCCAGCTGCTGCGCTTCCCGGGATGGAGCCCCTTCACCATCACCGGGATCTATCGCCTGCCAACCGCCGACCGGCACTACTGGTTCGGCCGCGGTTCGACCTACTTCCCGGTCACGACGTCCGTCGACGCGTTGTTCACTTCGCGCGCCACCCTGGAGCAGGGCCCAGCCCTGCAGCAGGGGACCGCAGTCGTAGACGAGACGCTCAACGGGGCGCGGCTGAGCAGCGACGAGGTAGGGCCACTGCGGGCGGCCATGACGGCGTTCAGCGCCAGCCCGGCGCTCGCCGACCAGCAGGTGCTGGTCGGCACGGCGCTCCCGGCCACGCTCGCGACGGTCGAGTCGGGCTGGCGTTCGCTGGCGGTGCCGGTAGCACTGATCACGGCACAGCTGCTGGTCTTGTGCCTGCTGCTGCTGTTCCTCGCGGTGACCGACGCGATCGAGGCACGCGGCCCCGAGATCGCGCTCGCCAAGCTGCGCGGCCAGGGGGCTTGGCGGACGGTGGCGTTCGGGATGTCCGAGCCAGTGCTGCTCCTGGCGCTGGCCCTGCCGATCGGCATCCTGGCCGGCTGGGGTGCGACGGCGGCGCTCAGCCGGGTGCTGCTGCGCCCGGGCACCCCGGTGGTGCTCCCGCCGCTGGCATGGGCCACCGCCGCGGCGGCTGCCGTGGGCGGACTGTGCGCCGCCATCCTGGCCGCGCGGCGGACGCTCCGCCGGCCCGTGCTGGAGGAGTGGCGGCGATCCGGCCGACGGGTCACCGACCGGAGCTGGGTGACGGATGCGGTCCTGGCGACCGCCGCGGTGGCGGGGCTGGTGGAGCTGGCCGTCACCGGCCAGATCGGCTCGGCACGGCATGGTGCGCTCGTCCTGCTGGTTCCCGGGCTGCTCGGGCTGGCGATCGCCGTCATCGCCTCGCGGCTGCTGCCGCTTGCCTGCCGGGCCGCTTTCTCCCGGACCGGCACCGGCGGCAGCATCGGGGTGTTCCTCGCGATTCGTCACGTCGCCCGGCGGCCCGGCGGAGTGCGGACCACGATTGTGCTCGCGACTGCCTTCGCGCTGGCCACGTTCGCGGTCGCCGCCTGGTCGGTGGGCCGGGACAACGAGCGCCTGGTGGCGGCTACCCAGGTGGGCGCGCCCACTGTGCTCACGGTCAGTGTCCCGGCCGGAAAGGATCTCGGCGCGGTCGTGGCCCGGGCGGACCCCAGCGGGCGCATGGCAGCCGCCGTGGACCGGTACACCAGCTTCGCCAGCGGCACCGCGGGGCTGACCACGCTTGGCGTTGATCCGCAGCGATTCGCCCGCATCGCGACCTGGCGGCCCGGCTTCACCGCTGAGCCCCTGGCGGCCCTGGCGGGCAAGCTGACCCCGCGCGCGCCGGCGCCGGTCATCCTCACCGGCGATGCCGTCCGCATCACCGTGCGTGTCCACGCACTGTCCCCGCCCGGCTCAGCGGTCTCGGCGGATGTCACGACCGGCGCCTCGCCGGTCAGCCTCGGAACGCTCCCCGGGCGGGGCACGGTGACGCTGACCGGGCAGCTCGTCGGCTGCCCTTGCGTGCTGCAGGACCTCGACCTGAGCCCATCCACCCGGTCCCTGACGGCACCGGTGACCGGCTCGGTCACGATCTCAAGGCTGGAGGTCCACCGCCATTCCGGATGGGTACCCGTGGGGCACGGCAAGGTGCTGGCGGATGCGCGGCGGTGGCGTCCCGGGCACGCCGACAACCCGCCGGACCGGCTGCAGGCGGTCCCGGCCGGGCTGGACTGGCAGTTCACCGGGCGGCCGCACCAGGATGCGATCCTGGCGTCGGTCAACCGGCCCGTCCCGCTGCCCGCCGTGGTCGCGGCCACGATGCTGAGCAGGGGCCAGGCCCTCGCCTCGGGCGTGGGGCTTGACGGCAGCCCGCTTCAGCTGCGGGTGGTCAGCGCCGCGGCGGTGGTGCCCGGCGCGCCACGGCAGGGGGTGATCGTTGACCGCCGTTACGCAGAGCTGGCCGCGGGAAAGAACATTCCGCAAGCTTCCCAGCAGGTGTGGCTGGCGCCCGGTGACCAGTCGGCCATCGTGCACCGCTTGCGAGCCGCCGGCGTGCACGTGCAGTCCGTCCGCAGCGCGGCGGCCATCGCCGCCGTGTTCGCCCGGCAAGGCCCGGCGCTGGCCAGCGTGCTGTTCCTGGCAGACGCCGCGGCCGCGGCCCTGCTGGCCGTCGGCGCCGCCATTCTCGGTCTGTACCTGTCGGCCCGAAGGCGCCGCTACGAGTACGCCGCGCTCACGGCATCAGGCGTGCGGCGCGGCACGCTGCGCCGCGCCGTGCTCGCCGAGCTGGCCCTGGTCCTCGGCTTCGGAACCGTCATCGGCGTCGGCGCTGGCCTGATCGCGGCGGCGATTTCGCTGCGCAGCGTCCCCGAGTTCGTTCACACACCGGCGGCGCCCCACTGTCGTACGCCCCGTCCCCCGTCCCGCTGGCGCTGCTGCTCGGCACCGCGGCCGGGGTGCTTATCGTCGCCTCGGTGGCGGCGAGCGCGATGCTGATCCGCGGCATCAGCCTCGACCAGCTGCGGGAGACGCCGACATGAGCGCGACGGTGGTGCGCTGCGAGGGACTCGTGCAGGTGTACGGCACATCCGGCCAGGAGGTGACCGCGCTGCGCGGCGTCGACCTCACCGTCGGTGCCGCCGACACCGTCGCCTTGCTCGGCCCGTCCGGTGCCGGGAAGTCGACCCTGCTGTGGCTGCTCGCGGGCCTGCTACAGCCCACCGCCGGAATCGCGGAGGTCTGCGGCCGGCGGCTCAGCGACCTGACCCCCCGGGCAGCCGCCGAGATGCGGCTGCGCGAAGTCGGCATCGTTATGCAGAATCCGGGGCGTAACCTGCTGCACAATGCGACCGCCGCGGGCAACGTCCTGTACGCCCAGCGCCCAACCCGCCGCTCCCGGGCCGCCAAACGCCGCCGGACCGCAGACCTGCTCGACGCGGTCGGCCTGACGCGGGTCGCCCGCCGGGCCGCCGGCCGGCTGTCCGGCGGTGAGCAGCAGCGGCTCGCCGTCGCCGTCGCGCTGGCCAACGGGCCGCAGCTGCTGCTCGCGGACGAGCCGACCAGCCAGCTCGACCATCGGTCCGCCGCCAGCGTCATCGAGCTGATCCAGGCGGCCAACCAGGACCTGGGCACCACCATCATCGTGGTGACCCACGACCCGGCCGTCGGCACCGCCCTCGGGCGAACCGTGACGATTCGCGACGGAAGGGTCGGTGCGGAAGGGCACGCAGGCGAGGACTACCTGGTCGTCTCCCGCGACGGCTCCGTCCAGCTGCCCAACGAGGTGCTCGAGGCGGCGCTGCCACCCGGATCACTGGCCAGGGCGGTTCCCACAGCCGATGGCGTGCAGCTACACCGGGTCAACCGGGAAGGCAGGTGACATGCTCGAGGCACGCGGCCTGCGGTACGTGCTCGACGGCCAGCTGATCTTCACCGGCATCGATGTGACGGTGAGCGCAGGTGAGAGCCTCGCCGTCACCGGCCCATCCGGATCGGGCAAGACTAGCCTGCTAGCGGTCATCTCCGGGCTCACCCCCGCCACCGCCGGGGAGGTATACATCGACGGAGCCTTGGTGACCGGGCTCGCTGGGCCCGCGACCGGCGTCGCGCTCATCCTCCAGGGCTACGGGCTCGTCTCACTGCTGACCGCCGCCGAAAACATCCAGGTCGCGCTCCGCGCCGCGGGCCTTCCCGCGCCAGACGCGCCGGCCTCGTCCCGCAGCGCCCTGGCCCAGCTTGGGCTCGAGGCTCACGCGGACCAGCTCGTCGAGGAACTTTCGGGCGGACAGCAACAGCGCGTCGCCGTGGCCCGGGCGCTCGCGATCCAGCCCCGGCTGCTCATCGCCGACGAACCCACCGCAGAACTCGACCCGGCCGCGCGTGCCATGGCTCTGGCGCAGATATTCGAGGTGACCGCTCGCGGCGGATCACTCGTGCTGGCCACGCACGACCCAGAGGTCGCCGAAAGATGCGACCGGACTCTCGATCTCCGAGAGGCGGTGAGCGAAACGACATCCGCCTGACCTCCCGGCGGGCCACGGCGCTGCGGGTGCCACCTTCTCCTGGGCCCGTCCTGGGCCCGTCCTGGCCCGTCAGAGGGCGGCGACGTCGGCCTGCTTGGCCCGCACCGCCTCCGCCGCGGCCCGCAGCGCCGCAAGCTCCTGCTCGGTGAGGTCCCGTTCCACGATCCGGCGCACACCCGACGCGTCGATCTCCGCCTCGACCCCCAGATAGACACCGGAGATGCCGTACTGCCCGTCCACCCAGGCGCAGACGGGCAGGCTGACGCGGGCGTCTTCGGCGACGGCACGGGCCATCCGCGCCGCGGCGGCGGACGGCGCGTAGTACGCCGACCCGGTCTTGAGCAGGGCGACGATCTCCGCACCTCCCTGGCGGGTCCGCTCGACCAGTGCCTCGATGTCGGCTGGCGGCATCAGGCTGGTGAGCGGCTTGCCGTCGACCGTGCACGCGGACGGCACCGGCACCATCGTGTCGCCGTGCGAGCCCAGAGTCAGCGTCCGCACCGAGGACACCGGAACGGAAAGGCGCTCGGCCACGAAATAGCTGAACCGGGCGGTGTCCAGCATGCCGGCCTGGCCCATCACCCGGTGCGGGGGGAAGCCGGAGACGTTCGCGGCGAGCGCGGTCATCTCGTCCAGCGGGTTGGAGACCACGATGAGCACCGCCTCCGGCGCATGCTTGACCACGTTCTCCACCACGCTACGGACGATCTTGGCGTTGACCTCGATCAGGTCCATGCGGCTCATGCCCGGTTTGCGCGGGAGCCCGGCCGTGATGATGACGATCGCCGAGCCCGCGATGGCCTCGTACCCTTCGCCGCCCGGGCCGGTGGTCTGCCCGGTCACCCTTGTCTCGAAACCCTCGATCGGCCGCGACTGGTTCATGTCGAGCGCGATGCCTTCCGGCTTGCCATCGACGATGTCGGTGAGGACCACCTCGTCGAAGATGTCGTACTCGGCAAGCCGCTGCGCG
>DAITAE010000818.1:0-1753 GCA_036824445.1 Streptosporangiaceae bacterium
CCAGCAGCAGCGGGATGCCCGCGGCGATCAGCGCGCCGAACACCACCAGCAGCAGCACCAGAGTGATCGGCACCGAGGTCACCTCGGCATGGCGGAAGTCGTCGCTCACGACGTTGTTGATGGCCCGGCCGACGCTCGCTTCGCCCGCTTCCGCGATCCGCAGGCCGGGGTGGGCGGCCTGTACCGCCGCCAACGCGCGCTGAGCGCCGGCCACGATCTGGTCGGCGTTGTTCACGTTGCCCGCCACCTCGAAGGTGACCAGGGCCGACCGGCCGTCACGCGAGATCAGCCCGTGGCCGCCCGCGGCCAGGCTGGTGCCGCCCGGCGCCAGCGGCGACTGGACGTTGGTGGCCACCCGCGGGATGCGCTCCAGCGTCAGGGTCACCTGCCTGATCGCCGCCCGCGCCTGCGGGTCGGCGGCTATGGTCCGCCCGCTGGCGCGTTCCTGGACGAGCACGCTCTCCGTGGCCCGCTGGACGACGCCGGGGCTGCTCAGCACCCGTTCGGCCCGGCCCGCCTCGCCCGGGTCATAGCTGTTCAGGTTCTTGGTGCCGAGCGTGTTGCCGATCACCACCGCGCCGGCCACCAGGAGCAGCCAGCCGATGAGCGCGATGGCGCGGTGCCGGGCGCTCCAGCCCGCGATCCGCTCGACCACCGGGGGCCGGACGCCGGTGCGGGGCGGCGGCCCGGTTGCGGGTGTCCGCGTAAGGGTGGATGGGTCTTTCATGCCGGTCTCCATCGTTGGTTAGCGAGCAGGACACTGCGCTGAAAGCCTTGTCGCGCGGGCCGCGGAGCGGCATCCCGCTGGCCGCCGAATCCGGGGTAGGGATAACCTCCGGGCGTACCCGGGGGCCTGCGGTATGGGCAGGCCGGCACCCGGTGCATAGGGTCTTCGGCAGGATCACCACGGTGGCGAGGAGGCACGCGGATGGCGGCAGCCGGAGCCGGTTCCGGGGCACCGCCCGGAGCCGGGGCGGAGGCCCTGGCCGCCGCCGGCCTTGCTTCGCCCGGCGGCGCGCGGTCGGTGCTTGGCGCGCTGGTGTCCCCCCGGACCTGGCTGGCCGTCATCCACCTGCTGGCCGGACTGGTGATCGGCATCGTCTCGTTCACGCTGGTGGTGACCGGCATCAGCCTGGGGATCGCACTGCTGCCCGTCTTCCTGGTCGGCATCGCGGTGCTGGTCGCCGTCATCTGGCTGGCCGGCATGTTCGCCCGGGCCGAGCGGACCAGGTTCGCGGTCCTGCTGGGAACCGAGATCCCCGGCCCCCCGCCGCGGCCGGACGAGCCGACCGGGTGGCGCAGGCTGAACCTCCTCTTCCTTGCCCGCTCGACGTGGCTGCCTTCGGTGTACGCACTGGTCAGGCTGCCGCTGAGCGTGATAGAGGCGGTCGTGGTCAGCTCCGTCTGGGGTATCGGGCTCGCCCTGCTCACGCTGCCCGCCTACAACGGGGCGCTCCCGGGCGGCAGTGCCCACCTGGGCTCGTTCGCGCTGAACAACGCGGCGTGGGTGGCCCTGGGGGTGGCCACCGGAGTGGCGCTGCTGCTGGGCGCGCCTCCCCTGACCCGGGTCGTGGCGGCGGGGGACGCGGTGGTGGCCAGGTGGCTGCTGGGGCCGGGCAGGCGCGCCGGGATGGCGGCCAGGATCGGCGAGCTGGAGACCAGCCGGGCCGGAGTGGTCGACGCCGCCGAGACCGAACGCCGCCGGATCGAGCGGGATCTGCATGACGGCGCCCAGCAGCGGCTGGTATCGCTG
>DAITAE010000819.1:0-1753 GCA_036824445.1 Streptosporangiaceae bacterium
GCCTCGATCGTCGGGCCCGGGACCGTCCCGTCGTAGCCCCAGATCACCGACTCGGGCAAGTCGCGGTGGAAGCGGTGCGCGCCCACGCGAATGGGCACGCTCAGCCGGCCGTTCTGCTCGGCCGCGACCAGCCGCCGCGGCACCGGAAGGGCGTCAGCGAACGGGGCCAGCGGCGCGGCCAATGTTTGGGTCATGCCCCGGCCCTACCCACTTTCAGCCGCGCCTGCTGCCCGCCCGCGCGAGCAAACAAGGCGACGGCCGCGGCGCCAACAGGTCCGACCATCGCGGCAACCAGAAGCGGCGCCTAAAATCCCCCGGGCCAGCCCACCCCGTCATGCCGGCCATCCCAGGCAGGCCGCACCGCCTACCCAGGCGGACTACCTTTCGGCTGTCGGCTGCGGTCCGGGTCAGATGGCATACGGTTACCGTTGGTCCCACCCCAGATGGAGAAGCACTCGTGCGACGCGTTGTCCTGACCCTGTCCGCCCTCACTGCGGCCGGCCTCGTGCTGACCGCGTGCGGCGAGCGGTCCAGCCCGGGCCCGTGGGCCGACATCCCCATCCCGCAGAAGGTCGAGGGCAGCCACACCGTCACCCGGTACTGGCCGCTGACCGGGCTCAAGCTGCGGTCGAACAAGACCGCCAAGCTCGACCACCGGGTCCTGGTCGCGAAGATGGACAACACCGTGTCCAGCCGGCCGCAGGTCGGCCTGAGGAAGGCCGACCTGGTCGTCGAGGAGCTCGTCGAGGGCGGCCTGACCCGACTGGCGGTTTTCTACTACTCCCACCTCCCGCGCATCGTCGGGCCGATCCGCTCGATGCGCGCTAGCGACATCGACGTCGTCTCGCCTGTGCACGCGTCGATGGTGACCAGCGGCGGGGCCCCCAAGACGATCCGCCGGATCAGGGCCGCGCACATCCGGTTCTACGCCGAGGGCACCAAGGGCATGTACCGCTCGGCGCGGCGGGCGGCGCCGTACAACCTGTTCGCCCACCTCAAACGGGTCGCGGCGGTCGCGAAGCGCAAGCCGGCGACTCCGCCGAACTACCTCGCCTGGGGCTCGGCCAAGGACCTGCCGCGGGGGCGCAGGGTGACGAGGATCAGTGTTCAGTTCTCCGGCGTGCACACCACGCAGTGGGTCTTCGCCCACGGCCGCTATCACAATACGGACAGCAACGCGCCCGCCGGCGGCCATTTCCCGGCGACCAACGTGCTGGTGCTGCGAGTGCGCGAGGGCGACGCGGGCTACCTGGACCCGGCCGGGAACCACGTCCCGGAGACCCTGCTGACTGGCTCGGGCCACGCCCTGCTCTTTCACGACGGCCGGGTGGTCGTCGCGACCTGGCACAAGGGCAAGGCGCGGACCTCCACGATCAAGCTGACCACGAGGAAGGGTGGTCACAAGCTCGAGGTCCCCGCCGGCCACACCTGGATCGAGCTGGTCCCGGTCCATGGCGGCCACGTCACCCTCTCGAAGTAGCGGTCGCCCCACGCGACGAAACCGGACCGCTGCCTGTCTGGGCCCAGATGCGGCTGAACCTGCCAGCACCAGGGTGGTCACCGATGCCACATGTCAGGGCAAGATAGGACGAGGGAGGATGACGATGGGTTTCAGCGGATTGAGCCCGTGGCACGTGCTGATCGTGGTCGCGGTGTTCGTGCTCCTGTTCGGGGCGCGGAAGCTTCCTGACGCGGCACGTTCGCTGGGCAGATCGATGCGGATCTTGAAGGCGGAGACCAAAGCCCTCCGCGA
>DAITAE010000820.1:0-1751 GCA_036824445.1 Streptosporangiaceae bacterium
GACCGTGCACGAGGTAGCCGTGCTCAACGACGGAGACGCCATGGTGAGAGTCACCTGCGTCACCTGAGGTTGGCTGACGGTGGTTTGATGGCCGGAGTTCCCGGCCGGTGACAGAGCTCAGCCAGGGAGGTCCTCCGGGCGCTTTGCGGCGAGATGGCCGTGCAGCAGGCCGGTGGACTGGCCGACCTCGATGAGGTATCCGTCCGGGTCCCGCATGTAGCAGCGGATCTCCGCGCCGCGGTCGATCGGCGGCGTCACGAACTGTGCCCCCTTCGCCTTCCACTCCTGGTAGCAGGCCTGGATGTCAGCGACCCGCAGGTTCAAGAAGATCGAGGTGGTGTCGCCGGGCTGGTAGTCGACCACCGAGATGCCCGGCTTGTCGGGGGTGGGCGGCCCGCCGGGGTTCATGATGATCCACGAGTTGGACAGCCTGACAGTGCATGGGTTCTCCTCCAGGATGACGGTGCCGCCCAGGACGCGGGAGTAGAAGTCCCGCGACCGCGCGACCTTGCGGACGGTGATGAACATCGCCACCAGAATGCCCTCGGCGGGCGCGGGAAAGCTGGCGAAATCGTTGCGGGGCGCGGGTTCTGTCATGGCTGCTCCTCTCCGGCGGCATTGGCGTACGACGGCAGGGTTCCCGGGCAGGTGCCAGTTAATGCCGGGCGGCACAGCAGGTACCCCTCTTGCGAGCACCCCTCACGTGCGGCTGATCGCGGCGGCGGGCCGCCGGCGGGCGGGATGAGAAGTGGCGGCGGTGGGAGCGGGCGGCGCAATACGGCGCTGCTGGAGTACCTGGCCGGGCGGCCGCGACAGACCGGGGTAATTGGCCAGGGTGTTCACGGGCGCCATGGGACTGCCCCGGGTGCGACCGTGGATGCCATATCGATGCCGACTCCCGCTAGGTCTTGTCGCGGAGCTGGCATGAACACGATGTGGGTCGCTCCCGCAAGGCCACAGGAGAGGCGGTCACCCCATGCGTTCCGGCATCATCCCCGGCGGGCACAACGTGTGTGCACGGTTCCGCACTGCAGGAGGTCTCTCGTGAATGCGACCGGCCAGGGTTCCCAGCAGACCGATATGAAGCCGACCATCGTGCTGGTGCACGGCGCCTTCGCGGACGCCTCCAGCTGGAACGGCGTGATCGAGCGGCTGCAGCAGCAGGGTTACACCGTCATCGTTCCGGCCAATCCGCTGCGCGGCGTGACCGCCGATTCCGCCTACATCGCCAGCCTGCTCGGCCAGATCGACGGTCCGGTGCTGCTGGGCGGGCACTCCTACGGCGGCGCGGTCATCACCAACGCCGCGACCGGCGCCCCGAACGTCGTCGGCCTGGTCTACGTAGCGGCCTTCGCCCCCGATGAAGGCGAGAACCTGGGCGATGTCGAAAACGGCTCGAGGGACAGTGTCTTGAACGCGGCCCTGGTCCAGTACACCTATCCGGCCGGGCCGGGCGGGCAGACCTCGGTCGAGTTCGCGATCAACCCTGCGCGGGTCCGGGAGGCTTTCGCCGCCGACCTGCCCGAGCAGACCATCGCGCTGATCGGCGCAACCCAGCGGCCCATCGCCGCCGCGGCGTTCAGCGACGTGTCCGGGCCGCCAGCCTGGCGCAGGCTGCCGTCCTGGGCGGTGGTCGCGAGCGGCGACAAGGCCGCCGGCGCCGACGTCGTCCGGTCGCATGCCCAGCGGGCGGGCGCCGACATCGTCGAGGTCGAGGGCTCGCACGTGATCATGATCTCTCAGCCGCAGAC
>DAITAE010000321.1:0-5884 GCA_036824445.1 Streptosporangiaceae bacterium
CGGCCCGGGCAAAGGGCGCGCTCGGGCTGGCCGAGCCCGCCGCGCCCGTGCGCCCCTCCCGGCTGGGGCCGGCGCTCGGGCTGGCTGGCTCCGTGCCCGGCAGCCTGGGGGTGCGGATGGCGTTCGAACCCGGTCACGGGCGAACGGCGGTTCCCGTGCGCAGCGCCTTCGTCGGGACAACGGTGGCGGTGGCAGCGGTGGTGGCGGCCATGGTCTTCGGCGCCAGCTTCCTCGGGCTGGTCGGCACGCCGCACCGCTACGGGCAGAACTGGGCCCAGCAACTGGACATGCAGGTCGGCTCCGTGCCGCTCACCTTTGGCACCAGAGTCCTGGCGAAGATCAAGGGCCTGACCGGTTACGCGGGCGGCAACTATGGGCAGGTCAGCGTCGCTGCCCTCGGCAGCGGCAGGGGCACGGCTGTGCCCGCGATCGGCCTGAACCAGCTGCGCGGGAAAGGGTTCCTCACCCTGCTCGCGGGCCGAGCACCGGCCGGACCCGGCGAGATCGCCCTCGGCCCCCGCACCCTGCGGACGCTGGGCCTGCGCCTCGGGCAGCGGGTCGAGGTCGGCGCGAACGGCAGGGCGCCGTCCCCGATGAGGGTCGTGGGGTCGGCGGTCTTCGCGGACTTCAGCGTGGGCGGCGGCAGCGCCACGGACCTGGGGACCGGCGCCGTGGTCCCGGCCTCGATGCTGACCCAGCCGAATCCCCCCTACTGCGGCCCGCCGCAGACCTGCTACAACTTCTTCCTCCTGCGGTACCGGCCGGGCACTGATCTACGGGCAGCCGGAAGCCGCCTGCAGACGGTCGTCACCCGGGCCGGCTGCCCGAGGGGCCTGTGCCTGGTCACCACCGACCAGCGGCCGAGCGACATCCAGAACTACACCGGCGTGCGGGACACCCCGCTCATCCTGGGCGCCGTCCTTGCCCTGCTCGCGGTCGGCACCATGGCCCACGTACTGCTCACCGGGGTACACCGTCGGCGGCGCGACCTCGCTGTGCTCAAGACGCTCGGCCTGCGCCGGTCCCAGCTGCTGCGGCTCGTGTCCTGGCAGGCCAGCGCGCTGGCCGCGGCGTCCCTGCTGGTCGGGCTGCCGCTGGGCCTGCTGGCGGGCCGCTGGGCGTGGCTGGTGTTCGCCGACTCGGCCGGCGTCGGGAAGGCGGCCGACATCCCAGCGGCGCTGGTGCTCCTCGCCATCCCGGCGACGCTCATCCTGGCCAACCTCATCGCCGCCGGCCCGGGCTGGAGCGCCGCCCGGGTCAGGCCGGCCAGAGTGCTGCGCGCTGAGTGACGCCGCTAGCCGCTAGCAGTTCTCGCCGCCGGGGCGGTCACGCGGGCCGGCCGGGGCATGCGCAGGCGCAGCACGACCAGGCCGAGCAGCGCGAAGGCAGCCGTCCAGGCCAGCGACAAGGCGGCCATGCCGATGAGGACCTGGTGGTCGAAGGCATCTGCGGCGGCGAACTGGGTCGGGCCGTACGACGGGAAGAACTGCAGGAGTGGCTTGTTCGCCAGCGGGTTGCCCACCGGGTTCTGCAGGAAAGTGTCGATCAGCGAGATCATGATGATGAGGAAGAAGCCCTCCAGGTCGCCCCGGACCAGCACGCCGATCAGCAGGCCGAGCGCGGCGTAGATGGCAGCCGCCAGCATGAAGCTGACCGCGATCGTCCATATGCCCGCAGGGCGCCAGAACAACAGCAGGATGGCCGCGGCGTAGGCACCGATGGCCACCGCCTGGACCAGCGCGGCGCCGGTCTTGGCGGTGATCAGGGCGGCGGGCCGGTACCCCGAGAGAACGAGCCGCCGGTCGAACAGCCGCGAGCGGCGGACCGCGGCGAACACCACAAACCCTGTGATGAGGGTGATCGAGTTGAGCCCGGCGGTGATCAGTGTGAGGTTATGGCCGTCCACGACCAGGGTGGCGCCCATGGACTGCAGCATGAACTCAACGTCGGTGTGCGCGAACATCGAGCCCGTCAGCAGGTACCACACCGGTATGAAGGCGACCAGCAGGATCCAGGCGAACCGGTTGCGGACCTGCGCGGCCAGGCTGAGCCGGATGGCGATGTCAAGCTGCTGGCGCATGGCTGCCCGCCTCCTCGTCGATCCGCCCGCCCGTCAGGTGGCAGATCCGGTCGAAACGCTCCTGCTCGAAGACCAGGTGGCTGATGACCACGGTCGCGGTGCCCCTTTCGCGCAGCTCGCCGGCGAGCCCCCAGAAGGCGAGATAGGTATGCCAGTCGAAACCCTGGTAGGGCTCGTCGAGGAGCAGGACCGGCGGGTCGTGCATGAGGGCCAGGGTCAGGCTGAGTTTCTGCTTGGTCCCGCCCGACAAGGTGCCCACGCGCTGGCCGCGGCAGGCGGCATAGCCGAGCCGCTCGATCAGCTCCCCGGCCCGGTCCGTGCCGCCGATCCCGTAGGCGGCCTGGAAGTAGCGCACGTTCTGGTCCACCGTGAGGGCCTCGTCGAGCACGACCGTCTGCGGGCAATAGCCCGGCCGGCCGTCGATGGCGACGCTGCCCGCGTCCGGCCGTAGATCGCCGGCGAGGATCCGGAGCAGCGTCGTCTTCCCGGTCCCGTTCTCCCCGACGACCGCGACCAGTTCCCCGGCCGCGACCTCGAAGTCGACGCCGGCCAGCACCTGCCGCCGGCGGAACGATTTGCGGATGCCCTGTGCTGCCAGTGCACTCATGGTCTCCGCCCCCCTCTCTGCGCACCCTGTTACCGCCAGCCTCGTCTAGAGGGCCGGGCCGGCCCAGGGTGCTGCCAGGCGAGTTGCCGGTGTGCCTACCACGAGCAACCCATTCGCGGTAACGGCCCCGGCCAGGTCCCGCTACGGTCCGCTGGCGGCGGGGCTTCCTCCCGCGTCCTCCTCGCTCACTCCGCCCGCAGCACTCGCGCCGGGCTCACCCGCGCGGCGGTCCTGGCTGGCCAGTAGGCGACGGCGTTGCCCGCGAGGATCACCGCAGGCACCATGAGCAGAACGAGCGGCAGCGGCGTCACGAAGTCGCCGGGGATTCCGAGCCCCTCGGCGAACAATCTCCAGCTCCAGTGTCCCGCCACGACTCCGAGCGGGATGCCGACGGCCAGGGCCAGCCCGGTCATGGTGCTGACCTGCCAGGCGGTGATCACGCGGACCTGCCGCCCGGCCAGGCCGAGCGTCCGCAAGATGGCGAAGTCACGGCGGCGGCGGCGGCCGGACACGACGATGAACTGCCCGAGCACCGCGAGGCCGAGAACGGCGAGCACGACCGCGAGCGCGGTCGGGGTGCCTTCGATCCGGGCGTAGTCGGCGACACCGTTCGGGCGCTGGTCGGTGACGACGCAGCCCGGCTGCTGCACGGCCGAGCAGATCCGGGACATGGATCGCTTGAAGGCGGCGATATGGGCAGCCCGCTGGGGACCAGGCGCGAAACGCAGCAGCGCGAACTCATAGGCAGGCTGTCCGCCGGGCCGCCGGCCCGGCGGCACTGCCCCCAGGCCCGCTGTGGTGGTCTCGGCGCCCTCGCCGAGATCGGTCGGCGTGAAGCCGCCCTGGCCGAAGTTCGGGAAGACGGCGCGGCCCACGATGCGGTCGACCTGTCGACGGCCGCCGACGGTTACCGTGACCATCTGCCCGACGGACCGGCCGATTCGCCGGATCGTGGACGTGCCGAGCACGATTTCGCGGTCGGTACGCGGCGGGCGGCCCACGAGCACGGTTGCTGACAGTACCGGGCCCCGGCCCGCGGCCACCCCGATCGCGGGAATGACCAGACCGCCGATCCCGACGGTCCCGTGAGTGCCGAAGCTCCAGCCGGTGATGCCCGGGGTCACGGTCAGGACGCGTTGCGCCTGCCGCGGAGTGAAGCTGCCGAACTGCCAGTCGACGGCGGCGTCCCAGGTTTGGCCGTATAGGCGGGGGGTGTGCACCAAGTGGAGCAGGTTCGCGCCGAAGGTGAACGCGGCGGTCACCGCGAGTACGGACAGCGCCGCACCGGTCATCGCGCTGCGGACCGGCACGGCGCCGCGTCCGCGGCCGGGCTCGAGGGCGAGGCGCACTCCGGCGGCCGCCGTCACCGGCACGCCGACCGCTGCGAGCCACTCGGCGACCTTCGACCGGCCGGCCGACGATGCCGCCGCCGCCCGGCTGCCGCTGCCGCCCCACGCCAGGCGCCAGGCCGGCTGCGCCACCCGGGCCACGGCCAGAATCACGATGGCAACCACCCCCGCTGCGAGCACCGCCCAGTCGGCGCTGACCCCCGGGTCCGGCTCAGCCACGCGCGCCGTCCCGATTGGCATCAGCGGCGACGCCGCGACCGCCAGGCCGGCCCCGGCCACGGCACCGGCGGCGGCCGCCGCGCCCACCTCCAGCAGTCCAGCCGCCATCAGCTGGCCACGGGTCATCCCCAGCGCCGCCAGAACCGGGTTGGCCGGCGCCGCCGCGGCCATCAGCCGCGTGGCGGCCTGCCCCACGACGAGCAGTGCGGTGATCGCGAGGACCAGGGCGAAGATCGCGAGCGAGACCGCCTCGGGCCGGATCGACCTTTCGACCGCTGCCGCCTGGGCACTCTCGTCGGCCACGAACACATGCCCGCCGGTGGCGCGGAATCGCTGTGCGAGCGATTCCGCCTGGCGCCCGGCGATGCCGGGGCTGTAGCCCGGCCGCAGCTTGGCATACGCGCCATCGAAAGATGTGTACGCGCGGCCAAGCTGGTCCGCCAGGGCGGTGCTGGCGAAGATGGCAGGCACCTTGTCCAGGTTCGTGACCGGGTGCACCGAGCCCCGCGTCACGACGATGCCGACCACCCGCTCCCTCAGCGGCGACCGACGTGGCCCCGCATTCGCGCCCGGCGATGAGCCGGCCGGGACGGCCTTCATGACCAGCGTGCTCCCCACGTGCAGGCGCAACGCGAGGGCCCCGTTCTGGTCGACGGCGATCTCACCGGGTCGGCCCGCCAGCGGCAGCCGGCCGTCCAGCACTTTAGGGATCTCAAGAATGTGCCCCCAGCGGTGATCGAGCGGCGCGGCGGCGACCGAGGCCAGGACCGGCCGCCCGCCGGGACCCACGGGCAGCACGCTCAACCCGACGATGGGCGCCAGCGCGACGACGCCGGGCAGCCGGGCCAGTGCCCCGTAGTAGCCGCCCAGGCCAGAGCCGGCCGGGGAAACCAGCACGTCGGATGCCCTTGAGGCCACCAGAAACCGCTGGTACGCGCTGTCGGTCCGGCGAGCCCCGGCGGCAGCGGTGAGGACGCAGCCCCCAGCGAAGGCCACCAGGAGAGCCAGGCCCACCCAGGCCCGCCACCTGGTTCGCAGTTCGTGGGCGGCAACGGCCACTACGGCGCGCATGAGGTCGAGAGTAAGCAGCGGGAACGAGGGCTGACCAGGGTGGTCGCGCGCGGCCGCCGATGGGGCGACCACCACCACGCCCTTCGTGCTCACCCCCCTTCCGTCACCGGCGCCGTAGCGGCTGCTGCGCGGCCCAGCGAGTCCGCCGCCCGGCCGGCGACGGCCACGATCATCCGTTATGAATGATGGTGGCCGGATGATGGTGGCTGGCTGGCGCCGGTGTGCCTAGCACCACCAGGTCTGCACGTGCCTCCCCACTGGCGGGACGACGCCGTCATGTGCGACAACTGGGTAGATGGACCACCATGATGCGCAGGCACCGGGCACGATCACGGTCTTCCTCGCGGATGACAACCTGATCGTTCGCGAAGGGGTGCGCGCTCTCATCGACAGGCAGGCCGACCTGAACATCGTTGGGGTAGGCGCCGACTACGACGAGACGGTCAACGGTGCGACCGCTGCCAATCCGCAGGTGCTGGTCACCGACATCCGGATGCCGCCGACCTTCCAGCGTGAGGGCATCGACGCGGCCAAGGAGGTGCGCAAGCGCCATCCGGG
>DAITAE010000821.1:0-1749 GCA_036824445.1 Streptosporangiaceae bacterium
CCATGAACTGGCCGGCCTGCCCGGGCTGACCGTCACCACGCTCGGCCACGACGACGCGCGCGCGTTGCTGGCCACGGCGATCGGCGGGCGGCTGGACGCGCGAGTGGCCGACCTGATCGTGGCGGAGACCCGCGGGAACCCGCTGGCGCTGCTGGAGCTGCCGCGCGGACTGGCCCCCGCGGAGCTGGCGGGCGGGTTCGGGCTGCCCGGCGCCGCGCCGCTGACCGGCCGGATCGAAGACAGCTTCGCCCGCCAGCTGGACGCCCTGCCGGACCAGACCCGGCGGTTGCTGCTGCTGGCGGCCGCCGACCCATCCGGTGACCGGCCGCTGGTGTGGCGGGCGGCCGGGCGTCTGGGCATCCCGGCCCAGGCAGGCGCGCCGGCGGTGGAGGCAGGGCTGGTCGAGTTCGGCACCCGGGTGCGGTTCCGCCATCCGCTGGTCCGCTCGGCGGCGTACCGGTCCCCGTCGTTCTCCGAACGACGGCAGATGCACGCCGCACTGGCCGAGGCGACCGACCCGATCGCGGATCCCGACCGCCGGGCCTGGCACCGGGCGCAGGCCGCGGCCGGGCCGGATGAGGAGGTCGCCGCGGAGCTGGAGTGCTCGGCGGGGCGGGCGCAGGCCCGGGGCGGGCTGGCCGCGGCCGCGGCGTTCTTGGAGCGGTCGGTGCTGCTGACCGCCGATCCGGCGCGGCACGCCGACCGCGCACTGGCTGCCGCGCAGGCCAGTCTGCAGGCCGGCGCGTTCGGCAAGGCCCTGGACCTGCTCGCGACGGCGGAGGCCGGGCCGCTGGATGAGCTGCAGAGTGCCCGGCTGGACCTGTTGCGCGGGCAGATCGCGTTCGCCTCGGGCCCGGGCGCGGACGCTCCTGCGCTGCTGCTCAAGGCGGCCAAGCGGCTCGAGCCGCTCAACCTCGACCTGGCGCGTCAGACCTACCTGAACGCGTGGGTGGCGACGCCGTTGGCCGGGCGCCTGGAAGGGGCCGGCGATCTGATGGAGGTCTCCCGCGCCGTCCGGGCCCTTCCCCCGGCGCGCTCGCCGCGCCCGGCCGACCTGCTCCTCGACGGCCTGGCGCTGCTGATCACCGACGGCCCGGCCGCCGCGGCACCGGTATTGCGGCAGGCGGTGACCGCCTTTGCCAGCGGAGACATCTCCAGGGAAGAAGGCCTCGCGTCGGGCTGGCTAGCCGCAGGCGTTCTGTGGGACGACGACGCCGGGCGCGCCATCATGGACCGGGAGGTCCGGCTCGCCCGTGAGGCCGGCGCGCTCGACGAGCTGCCAGTTAACTTGATCCCGCTGGCCATGTCCGCTACATGGAGGGGAGACTTTGCGGCGGCCGCCTCCCTGATCGCGGAGGGTGACGCGGTCTGCGAGGTGACCGGGAGCCGCCTCGCACCCTACGCCGCCATGTTCCTCGCTGCCATGCGGGGTAACCAGGCCGAGCTGACCTCGCTGGCCGAGGCGACCATCGCCGCGGCCGAAGCCGGGGGACAGGGCGCCGCGGTGACATGCGCGCATTGGGTGGCCGCGATTCTGCACAACGGGCTCGGCCGTTACGCCGACGCGTTCGCGGCAGCCGGGCAAGCAAAGGCGGACAGCCACCTATATATGTCCATGTGGGCGCTGCCCGAGCTGATCGAAGCCGCCGTGCGCAACAGCAACACCGAGGTTGCGGCCGGCGCACTCGAGCGGCTGGCGGAGTCCACCAGTGTCAGCGGCACCGACTGGGCGCTCGGGGTCGAAGCGCG
>DAITAE010000322.1:0-5882 GCA_036824445.1 Streptosporangiaceae bacterium
TGCCGGACTTCGCCTCCTACGACCTGTCGACGCTGCGGACCGGGATCATGGCCGGATCGCCGTGCCCGGTCGAGGTGATGAAGCGGGTCGTCAGCGAGATGCACATGACCGAGGTCACCATCTGCTACGGGATGACCGAGACGTCCCCCGTGTCCACCCAGACCCGGGCCGACGACGACATGGACCGCCGGGTGTCCACGGTGGGCCGGGTGCACCCCCATGTCGAGGTGAAGATCATCGATCCGGAGACCGGCCTGGTCCTCCCGCGCGGCGCCGCCGGCGAGCTGTGCACCCGGGGGTATTCGGTCATGCTCGGCTACTGGGACGACCCGGCACAGACCGCTGGCGTGATCGACGCCGCGCGCTGGATGCACACCGGCGATCTCGCCGTCATGGACGCCGGCGGGTACCTGAACATCGCGGGCCGGATCAAGGACATGATCATCCGGGGCGGGGAGAACGTCTACCCGCGCGAGGTGGAGGAGTTCCTCTACACCCACCCGGCGATCGAGGATGTCCAGGTGATCGGGGTCCCCGACGCCAAGTACGGCGAGGAACTGTGAGCCTGGGTCAAGCTGCGCCCCGGGGCCGAGCTGAGCCTGGAGGAGCTCCGGGAGTTCTGCACCGGGCAGATCGCCCACTTCAAGATCCCCCGGTACCTGCGTGTCACCGACGGGTTCCCGATGACCGTGACGGGAAAGGTGCAGAAGTACCTGATGCGCGAGGTTTCCGTTACCGAGCTCGATCTGGGGGAGGTGGGCCGCACGCGCACCGCCTGACCCGCGGGGCCACCGCGGGCCAGCCAGCGCGCGCCCGGCACTGACCCCAGGGAAGGAAGACGCCTGTGCCGGCCGGATGGCCCGGGGCCCCGCCCGGGGCGGTGACCTGCTCATCGCGGGCGGCCTCACCCGGGCCTCGGTCAGCACCGACGCGATATCCGTGCTCAACCCCGTGACCGGCAGGGTGACCCGCGCCGGCCGGCTGGCCAGGCCCGGCCACGACGCAGCCGGGGCGCTCCTGGCCGGCCGGGCCTACGTTTTCGGCGGCGGCGCCGCGGCCAGCGTGGCGGATGTGCAGGCGCTCCGCCGCCACGGCACAGCCAGGGTCGCCGGCCGGCTGCCGAGGCCGCGTTCGGACACCTCAGCGGTCACCATCGGCGGCACCGCCTACCTGCTCGGCGGGTACGACGGCGCCAGCTACGACGCCCGCGTGCTTGCCACCACCGATGGCAGGCACTTCCGCGGGGTGACGACCCTGCCGGTACCCGTCAGGTACCCGGCGGTGGCCGGGGCGGGCACGCGGATCTGGGTTTTCGGCGGGCAGACGCGGTCCGGTCTGACCGACGCCGCCCAGCAGGTCAATCTCGCCACCGGCAAGGCGGCGGTCGTCGGCCACCTGCCGGACCCGGTGACCGGGGCAGCGGCATTCGTCCTCGGCGACCGGGTGTACGTCGCGGGCGGCCAGGTGCTGCCGCGCGGCCGGCACGGGCTCGACACGAGCGGCGACGTGCTCGCCTTTGACCCCCGGCATGACGCGGTGGCGCCGACCGGCCGGCTCCCGGTGCCGGTCGCGAACGCCGCGGCGGCGGTGTTGGCGGGTACTGCCTACCTGGTCGGCGGCAATAACGGCCTGCGGCAGGTACCCACGGTCACCGAGCTCCGGCCGCCCGTCCGCGCCATCGGCGGTGCCGGGCCCGGTGGCCCGGTCCTGGCCAGCGAGCCCTGGCTGGGGCCCGCCCACGGCAGGGGCCACCTGGCGCCGCACTCCGACCCGTCGGTACTGCCCGGTGACGTCCTGATCGCTGACAACGAGAACAACCGCCTGCTCGTCGTCGACCCGCACGGCCGGATCCGGTGGAAGTTCCCGCGCCGCGGTGATCTCGCCCACGGCCAGCGCTTCCTGGTGCCGGACGACGCGTTCTTCTCTCCGGATGGCAAGGACATCATCGCCACCGAAGAGGATTACTCGGTCATCAGCGTGATCGACATCGCCCGGCACAAGATCGTGTACCGGTACGGGACGCCCGGCGTGCCGGGCAGCGGGAACAACCACGCGGCCAACCCCGATGACGCGCTGATGATGCCCGGCGGAATGATCATCACCGCTGACATCGAGAACTGCCGTCTCCTGCTGCTCGTGCCGCCGTCCCACCGGCCGCGCCGGGTCATCGGCCGGACCGGCGTCTGCGCGCACGACCCGCCGCACCTGCTCACCAGCCCGAACGGGGCCTTCCCGGCCACCAGCGGCAAGTACCTGGTCACCGAGATCAACGGCGACTGGGTGAGCGAGATCGGGCTCGACGGGCACCTGCTCTGGTCCACGCGCCCGCCGGGGGTCGCCTACCCATCCGACACGGTCGAGGTCTACCCGGGCCGGTATCTCACGACCGACTACTCATCCGCGGGGCAGGTGGTCGAATTCGACTCCCGCGGCCGCCAGCTATGGCGGTTTCGCGGCCTCGACCACCCGTCGCTGGCGCTGCCCCTGCCCAACGGCGACATCCTCGTCAACGACGACTACAACGACCGCGTCATCGTGATCGACCCCATCACCCACCGCATCGTCTGGCAGTACGGCCACACCGGCAGGCCCGGGAGCGCCCCCGGCTACCTCGACGACCCGGACGGGGTCGACCTGACGCCTCCCAACTCCATGCTGATCTCGCACGCCGCGACGATGGGACGGCCATAGGCCCAGGTCACCGGCGCAGGCGCCGGTCAGCCGTAGGTCGGGACCAGCGCATCACTGTCCACGATCCGCACGCCCAGCGGCAGGAACGAGACAGGAATGATCTTGAAGTTGGCGAGCCCCAGGGGGATCCCGATGATCGTCAGGCACAGCAGGATCCCGGTCACCAGGTGGGCGATCGCAAGTCCCCAGCCGAACAGGATGATCCAGATGATGTTGCCGATGAGGGCACCGACGCTCATCCCCCCCTCGCGGGGGGCGATGGTCCGGCCGAACGGCCACAGCACATAGTTAGCGATCCGGAACGCGGCGATCCCGAACGGGATCGTGATGACCAGGAAGAACAAGATGAAGCAGATCAGCCCGGCGATCGCATAGGCGATGGACATCCAGATGCCGCAGAGCACCAGCCAGATCACGTTCAGGATCGTTCTCATCGCATCCCCCAAAGCTGGTTCCGCGCGCCCCCGGCACTCCCGGCCGAGCCTATCAAGGCGCTCCCCGGCGGGCATGGGCCCGCCCGGCCAGCGCCCCGAGGCGGGCACGGGAGCCGCCCGCCCGGCGCGGAGCCTGACGTCACACGGCTGAGCTTCGGGCGTAGGTCCTAGTCCAGCTCCAGCAGGGGGTCCAGGCCGAGCGTCAGCCCGGCCGGCAGCGACGCGGCCCCGCGGACCCCCAGCAGCACCCCTGGCATGAACGAGGCGCGGTCCAGCGAGTCGTGCCGGATCGTCAGGATCTCGCCGTGCCCGCCGAGCAGCACTTCGTGGTGCGCGACGAGCCCCGCCAGCCGGACCGAGTGGACGTGCACCGCGTCCAGGACCGCGCCGCGCGCGCCGTCCAGGGCGGTGACCGTGGCATCGGGCGGCGGCCCGAGTCCCGCCGCCGCCCGCGCCCCGGCGATCAGCGACGCCGTCCGGCCCGCGGTTCCCGATGGCGCGTCCGCCTTGCCCGCGTGGTGGAGCTCGACGATCTCCGCCGAGTCGAAGAAGCGCGCGGCCTGCGCGGCGAACCGCATCATCAGGACGGCGCCGATCGAGAAGTTCGGCACGATCAGCGACCGGGTGCCGGGCGCGGCCGCCAGCCACTCGGCGACCTGCGCCGTCCGGGCGTCGTCGAAACCGGTCGTGCCGACGACGGTGTCCAGGCCCTGACCGATGCACCAGTGCAGGTTGTCCATGACCGCGCCCGGGTAGGTGAAGTCGACCACCACGTCACTGCCGGTCAGGACCTCGCGGTCGTCCCCCACGTCCACCCCGGCGGCCAGCGTCATGTCCGGCGCCCCCTCCACCGCCGCACATACCTGCGAGCCCATGCGCCCCTTGGCGCCCAGCACCCCGACCTTGATCATGTCTGCCTCCTCGGTCACGTGCAGGGGCGGCAGGCGTCAGGACAGCGCCGCCGCGAAGTTGGCATCGTCGTCGAACGGGCCGACCACCGCGAGCACCTTGGGCTGGTCCAGGATCTCGGCCGCCACCCGGCGTACGTCGTCGTGCGTGACCGCCTCGATCGAGGCCAGGATCTCCTCCACCGGCTCCAGCCGCGGGTAGACCAGCTCCGCCTTGCCCAGCCGGCTCATCCTCGACGAGGGGTCCTCCAGGCTCAGCACGATCGACCCGCGCAGCTGTCCCTTGCCCCGCTCCAGTTCGGCGTCGGTCAGCCCGCCGGAGACAACCTTGGCGATCTCCTCCTGGCAGATGGCGAGCACTTCGTCGGCCTTGGCGGGCAGACAGCCCACATACACACCCCACGTGCCGGTCTCGGCGTGCTGTGAGGCGAAGCTGTACACCGAATAGGCCAGCCCGCGCTTCTCCCGGACCTCCTGGAACAGCCGCGACGACATCCCCCCGCCGAGGGCGGCGTTGAGAATGCCGAGCGCGAACCTGCGGTCATCGTTCCGCGACAGTCCCTCGCATCCGAGCACCAGGTTCGCCTGCTCGATGCTCCGCGACACCAGCTTCACGCCGCGGCCCGCGCCGGGCACGGCTTCGCCCAGGCCGCCGAGCCGCGGCGGATCCGGCGCCGCAGCCGTGGCCGAGGCCACGGCGAACGACTCGCGGACACCGGCGACGACCGCCTCGTGCTGGATGCTGCCCGCCGCGGCCACCACCAGGCTCGGCGGCGTGTACCTGGACTGATAGTGATCGGCGATCTGCTCCCGCGTGATCGAGTTGATCGACTCGACCGTGCCCAGGATGGGGCGGCCGAGCGTGGTGTCGCCGAACAGCTGGGCCGCGAACGCCTCGTGCACGGTGTCGGAGGGATCGTCGTCGTTCATGGCGATCTCTTCCAGGATCACCCCCCGCTCGGCGTCGACGTCCTTCGGCTCGATGAGCGAGTTGGTCACCATGTCGGATAGGACGTCGATGGCGAGCGGCAGATCCGCATCGAGTACCCGGGCGTAGTAGCACGTGTACTCCTTGCCGGTGAACGCGTTCAGCTCACCGCCGACCGCGTCCAGCGCGGCCGAGATCTCCAGGGCCGTGCGCCGGCCCGTGCCCTTGAACAGCAGATGCTCAAGGTAGTGGGTGGCCCCGGCGTGGGCGTGATCCTCGTCGCACGAGCCGACCCCCGCCCAGATGCCGAACGCGGCCGACCGCACGGCCGGGAGGTGCTCGGTGACGACCCGCAACCCGCCGGGCAGGACCGTGCGGACCACGGCCGCATCGCCGTCGGCCTGCCGACGGGCGGTCATGCGTCGCGGCGCCGGCGCTCGCGGCGGCGCGGCCGGTGGCCGTCGCGGTCGCCGCCGTGCTCGCCGCTGCCGCGGTCACGGTCGCGGTCGCCGTCATGGTCACGGTCACGGTCGCGGTCGCCGGAGCGACCGTCGCCGGCCGCCGCCTCGCGCTCGACGACCTCGACGGGGACCAGCGAGAGCTTGCCGCGGTCGTCGACCTCCCGGATCTCCACCTGGATCTTGTCGCCGACCTTGACCACGTCGTCGATGTTCTCGATCCGGGCGCCGCCGTGGAGCTTGCGGATCTGGGTGATGTGCAGCAGGCCGTCCTTGCCCGGCAGCAGCGAGACGAACGCACCGAACGTCGTCGTCTTCACCACGGTGCCGAGGAACCGCTCCCCCACCTCGGGGATGTGCGGGTTGGCGATCGCGTTGATCGTGGCCTTGGCCGCCTCCGCCGAGGGCCCGTCGGTGGCACCGATGTAGATGGTGCCGTCGTCCTCGATGGTGATCTCGGCGC
>DAITAE010000323.1:0-5865 GCA_036824445.1 Streptosporangiaceae bacterium
TTCCCGCTCGGCAGCCCTGGCCGCGCCGCCAGCCGCTTCCGGCCGTTGCCCCGCCGCCACGGCCAGCCGTAGCGTTCGGCCTGTGCGTCCCTGCACCCGGCGGCCCGGCCCCTGCCCCGCCAGCACGGCACCGGGCTGTGAGATGCTCCGGCGCGGGCAGTGGCATGAAAGAAGAATGAAAGATGCGCCAGGCTACCAATGAATGATGCACGCGCCGCCGATACAAGCCGTCAAGGCTTGTATGCGGGAGGTTCAGCAAGATGATGACCATGCCAGATCAGCCCGCCCGCTGTGCCGGCTGCCCGTCGACGGCGGTGGCGCTGGTGGAGGTCGGCGGGCATCAGGTCTGGCTCTGCCGGGCCTGTGAGTGCTGGCTCGCCCGCCCCGCCGTCGTCACTGGCTCTCGCGGGCGGGTGCTCGCATGATCGCCCCCGGCCCGGTGGATGGTGGCCCCGTCGACGACGGCGACCGCGACAGTGACGGACCCTGGCACGACCGGCCACGCACGGCGGGGTGAGCCTGCCGCTATGCGGCGACTGCCTCCAGGCCGCTCGCCCGACTGGCTTTCGACCGGTCCTTCCCGGTGCCCGGGGGGGACGGGGCTGAGACCTTCCGCTGACCGTGAGGGCTGTGGCAGTGCGGGCACATGACTGATAGGCGCTGCGCGGGGCCGGCCCGGCGGCCCGTTTACCGGATGGTGGCTGCGCGGCCGGGGTGGCCATGCTTTTCGAGGTAGCGCTGGTGGTATTCCTCGGCCCGGTAGAACGCGGACGCGGGGTGATCTGTGCTCGGCGTCGCGTGATGCGATCGCGGCTTCTAGGTCCGCGCCGCCGGCAAGCAGTCCGGCTGATCCGGCCTGTCAGTGGGCTGATGCGGGGACATCGCATCTCCTTTGGGGTATCGGCAGGATCGCAAGTGTGCGATACCTAATAGTTGGCGGCGACGATCGGCGCCCTCCGACGGCCGGGGGCCTTGGCCCTCACGAAGGGATCGGACGATGGCATCACTGTTCAAGCGGGCCAAGGACCTCGCCCAAAGCCCCCAGGGGAAGAAGCTCACCGAGGAGGTCAAGGAAGAGGCCAGCAAGCCTGAGAACCGTCGCAAGCTCAAGGAGTTTGGACAGCGCTTCATGAAAAAGCGCTAACCCCGCCGCGTGCCTCGGCCGATGGGTGATGGTGGCTGCCGGAGTTGTTCAGGAACGGCCGGGCGCCAGCAGGTCTGACCGGCGCCTGCATGGCTGCCGCTGCCGGGTCAGGGCGTCGGCCTGCGCCGGCAGGTGACGGGTCAGCGACAGCTGCCTGGCCGGCGCCATCCAAGCCAGCCCGTCCTGTACCTCGATCCTGGACTCGCTCGACGGTGCCGCTCCTCACCTGGCCTCGCGGCTCAGCCTCGTCGTGGTTGCGAAGTCAGATCCGGCTCGGATCCGCAACTTCGCCCGGGAACGCCGCTGGCGCCAGCTGCGGCTTCTGTCCTCGCGGAACAACAACTACAACCGCGACTACCACGCGGAATGGCCGGACGGCGAGCAGAGCCCGATCCTGAACGTGTTCACGCGCAACGGCGACGAGTTCCGCCACCGGTGGGCGGCCGAGCTGATGTTCGCGCCCCGAGAAGAAGGCGAAGAGCCCCGCCACGTCGACTCGTTCTGGCCGATCTGGAACGTCCTCGACCTGACGCCGGGCGGGCGCGGAACCGGGCCGGACTTCCCTGCACTGCGATACGAGTAGCCGCTGATAAGCAAGCCACGGGCCAGCGGCGGCGGCGCTCTTGCGGCACCTGCGGCCGGCGCAATCCGGCCAGGCCAGAGAGGGCCACGGCGCTGGCACTGGCTCGCTCCTGGTGCCCAGAGACCCGGCGAACGTTAACAGTCCGCCCATTAAGAGTCGCGGAGCGTAGTCGCCGAAACAAGTTGCGGAGCGCGCGAAGCCGCCGATCTGGCCGCTCTGCTGAGGGTTCTCGCCAACATTTGGCTGGGTGCATAACGAGCACTTATGTCACACGAGAAGATCAGGCCTTTCCAGAAACGAGCTCGAGGGCCTTGCTAAAGCTGAGCGCCATGCCCTCGGCGTGGACTCGCTCGCTCTGCTCCTGGCCCAGGTGAGCGCGCACATGGTCGAGGCTGTCCCGGCGGTAGCGCGCTTCAAGGTCCTCCCACGGTAGTCCGGTCCGGTTGAGAAAGGCTTGCGCGATGCCGTGGATCATGGCCGCCCGGTGCCAGTCGCCCTCATCCGCGGCCAGGCAGGCCAGGCCGAGGCTGGCGTAGGCGACGTCGGCACGGTCCCCGCTGCGGCGGCTCATCTGCAGGGCTTGGTTGAATGCGGATCGCGCGCCGTCGCGGTCGCGGTCCTGGCGCAGCACCCAGCCCATGTTGATCGACAAGTGGAGGTTGTTGCCCCCGATTGCCCGTGTGGCTTGTGCCGCCTGTTGCAGATAGGCACGGGCGGCGGGGATGTCCCCGGCGCGCAGGGCGTGAACGCCGGCGTTGTTGAGCAAGAAGTCGGCGACCAGATGGTCGCCGGATCGCTGTGTGCAGGCGATCGCTTCGGTGAACAGTGGCCCGGCCCGCGCGGGGTCGGTGATGGCGTAGCAGTGCAGATATTCCATGAGGCTCATGCCGAGCAGGACGTCATCGCCGAGTAGCCGGGCGCGGTCGACGGCTTCCTGTCCGGGGGGTAGTCCTTGCCCGGGCTTGCCGGCGAAGTAGCAAACGAAGCTGAGGGCGGCGAGCGATTCGATGAGCAGCCGGCTGGCGTCGAGCTGGCGGGCCAGCGTGACTGCCCGGTCGCCAAGCCGCAGCGCGGCCGCTATGTCAGCGTAGCGAGCGGCGATGGCGGCAGTGACGAGGGATGTGCCGAACAGTCCCTGGTCCGCTTGGGCTTCGGGCCGGTCCAGCACCGGTATGAGTAGTGCGAGGGCTTCCTCGTCGCGGGAGCGCGCGATCCAGTAGCGCCGCAGTGCGATGCCGAAGCGCAGCGCTTGTGCGGTCCGGTCCGGGCGGCCGACCGCATGCGCGGCGGCGCGCTGCAGGTTCGCCTGATCGGTGTCCAGCCGCGTGAGCCAGCTGCCCTGGCCGGGCCCGGTCAGATTCGGGGCCGCCCTCTCGGCGACAGACAGATAGTGCTCGCAATGTGCCGCGGCCACGGTGGCCGCCTCGTCGCCGGCCTCGGCGAGCCGCTCGGCGGCATATTGGCGGATGGTTTCCAGTAGCCGGTAGCGCAGGGCCTGCCCCGTCGGCTCGGCCACGACCAGGCTCTTGTCCACCAGCGAGCCGAGCAGGCCGGTGACCTCGAGCGCCTCGATGTCACCGAAGCCACAGACGGCTTCGGCGGCGTCCAGGTCGAAACTCTCGGCGAACACCGACAGGCGCCTGAGCAGAGAATGTTCGGCGCCGTGGAGCAGCGAATAGGACCACTCCACGGTCGCCCGCAGGGTCTGCTGTCGCGCGAGGGCGGTGCGGCTTCCCCCGGTGAGCAGGCGGAAACGCTGGTCCAGGCGGTCGGCAAGACTGCGCAGCGATAGCGAGCGCAGCCGGGCTGCGGCGAGCTCGATGGCTAGCGGCAGCCCGTCCAGCCGCCGGCAGATCGACACCACCAGCGGGGCGGTCTGCTCATCAACCGACAGACCGGTGCCCTGAGCCCGGGCCCGGTCCACAAACAGCGAGACCGCGTCGGAGGAAGCGGCCGCCGCCAAGCCGGTATCGCCGGGCCCGGGCAGCGACAGCGGCGGCACCCGGTAGATGCTCTCGCCGTCGATGCCGAGCGGCTCACGGCTGGTCGCCACCAGATGCACCCTCGGGCAATGCCGCACGATGGCATCAGCGGCCTTGGCGCAGGCGCCGATCACGTGCTCGCAGTTGTCCAGCACGATCAGCATGTCCTGCTGGGCGAGGGCATCGAGCAGGGTGTCCAGGGCGGGCCGGGCCGGCTGGGTGGCAATCCGCAGCGCCTGGCATACGGCGGGTGCCACGGCGGTCTCGTCGGAGACCGCGGCCAGCTCGACCAGCCACACCCCGTCGCCGGACCCGTCCAGCAGCCCGGCGGCCAGCTGAAGGCTCAATCTGGTCTTGCCGCACCCCCCGGCCCCGGTCAGCGTGACCAGGCGGGATGATGCCACCAGGGCCCGGACCTCTGACAGCTCCCGCTCACGCCCGATGAAGGTCGCCAGCTGGGCCGGAAGATTGTTGCGCAGCGCCGGGTTGCCCAGCGAGCGCAGCGGTGGGAACTCCGCCGGCAGGCCCGCCGCTTCCAGCTGGAAGATCCGTTCCGGACGGCCCAGGTCCTTCAGCCGGTGCACCCCCAGATCTTTGAGCGAGGCGCCCGGGGGAAGCGCGTCGCGCACCATGGCGGCTGCCGTCTCCGACAGCAAGACCTGGCCCCCATATCCGGCCGCCGCCACCCGGGCGGCGCGATGCACCTCCAGGCCCACCATGCCCGTGGCCGTCTTCGACGCCTCACCAGTGTGGACACCCATCCGCACCCTGACGTGCTCCCCCGCTGGCCATGCATGTGCTTGCAGGGCCCGCTGCATCTCCAGCACCCCCGCTATGCACGCCCGTGGTGAGGAGAACACCGCGAAGAACGCATCCCCCTGGGTATCCACTTCCCTACCATCATGAGCGGCCAGCACCGACCGGATCAGCGAATGGTGATCAGCAAGCAGCTGTGCGTAGAGACCTTCGCCCAACCTCCGGACCAGGGCCGTCGAGCCCTCAATATCGGTAAACAGAAACGTGAAAGTCCCCACGGGCACAGCCTAGGAGCGTCCGGGCGCTCACAGCCCGGATCATCGTGGTCCGGTCATCCCCCGCATCGTCGGCACATGGTGGTCAACCGCCTGGACTCGGCGATCTGAATCACGCTGCGTCCAAGGTTAGTCATGCACCGTGACCGGCGCCTGTCTAACTCCTCGCGCGCAAGTAGCCGCCGATCGGCGTGGATCAGTTATTCGCATTGCGATCCTCGGCAAGGACGCAGATCAGGCTATTCTGTCGCACTCCCTGCTGGGCACGTCCCTAGACGGCCGCTGGTCCGATGTCCTTCGCTGTACGGGCCGCTAGCTGGGGTTCTGGAGTCGTGGTTGCCGGCGTGTGGGTTTTGGAGGGCTTGCTGAACGCGCTGCTGGCCACGGTCCGGCCGCGGGACCCGGCGGGCAGCACCCGCCGCCGGATGGCCGCCGAGGAACTGGCCGACATCGGGCGCCTCGATGCCAAGCTCAAGGCAATGAAGGCCGAGCTCAAAGCGGCCGTCGCCGCCAGCGAATCACACCTGATGGACATCCACGGCATCGGCCCCGCCGGCGCCGCGCGGATCTTGGCCGACGTCGGCGACGTCGCGCGCTTCCCAACCGCGCCCACTTCGCCTCCTGGACTGGCACCGCCCCGATCGACGCCTCCAGCGGCCAGCACACCCACCACCGCCTGTCCCGGGCCGGGAACCGCCGGATCAACCACGTGCTCTACATGGCCAGCATCGTCCAGCTCCGCCACGACACCGCGGGCCGCACCTACTACAGGCGCCGGATCGCCGAAGGGAAGACCCCCATGGAAGCGATGCGCTGCCTGCGGCGGCGCCTGTCCGACGTGGTCTACCGCCAGCTGGTCGCCGACACGCGACCACCCCAGCAAACGGGCCCGGGAGGGCACCCCGGGGCGACTCTGTCATCCAGCGCGGCCGGCCTTCCCCCGGACACCGGCACTTCGGATCAGCCACTTCCCGGACCCGCACCCGCGACCCTACCCCCGCCACCAGCAACACCCAAGACCCCCGCGGCCCCGGCGGGCGCCCCGGCCGCGACGGCGCGCCCGCGGTGTCAACCTGGAGCGCCCCACCGGACGAACGACGTTGACACCGACCAGCGCCGGCGCAC
>DAITAE010000822.1:0-1743 GCA_036824445.1 Streptosporangiaceae bacterium
CTGACCATGATCGTAGTCGTTCCGCCGGCATCTTCCTGATACCTCGCCGGCGGGCGCCCGGTGCGGGAACCTCGGCGCCGAGCCACACGTTGCGGAGCGCGGCGCGGGACGCGACGTTGGCGGGCGCGCCGTCGACGTCGGCCAGGGGCCGCTGGCCGTTTCCGCAACTGGAAACGCCGCAGCCGGGTGTAACCCGGGAGCGCTCGGGCGCCGGAGATAGCGTTTGGGGAGCGACGTTACCGATGGGCGGGCCGGGCAGCGTCGGGCGGGGAGGCGTCATGGCCGAGGAGGCGACCGGGTGGGGCGGGCGGCTGTGGGCGGCTGCTGACCTGGTGACCCCGATGGCCATCCGGGTGGCGGCGACGTTGCGGTTGGCCGACCACATCGCCGCTGGCCGGCAGACGACAGAGGCGCTGGCCGCAGCGGTAGACACTAACCGGGACGCGCTGGGGCGGCTGTTGGGCCACCTGGTGACCGCCGGTGTGCTGTCTCATGCGGGGACCGGCACCTACAGCCTGACGGACTTGGGTGAGCAGCTCCGTGACGATGATCCAGAAGGAGTGCGGCCGTGGATCGATCTGGAGGGTCCTGTCGGCCGCGCCGAACTGTGCCTTGTCCACATGTTGCACACCGTTCGTACCGGCGAGCCCGCGTTCCCGCGCCAGTTCGGCCGGGCGTTCTGGGACGACCTTGAGGCCGACTCCGGGCGGGCGGCGTCGTTTGACGCTCTGATGGGAGCCCGGCTGGCGGCGGACGCGCCCGCTGTAGCTGATGCCTACCCCTGGGGCTCGCTTCGTCACGTCGTCGACGTGGGCGGCGGCAACGCCAGCTTGCTGATCGCCATCCTTCGCGCCCATGACGACCTGAGCGGGACGGTGATCGACCTGGCCGGCGCGGTGGCCCGCGCCGAACAAGCGATCGTCTCCGCCGGCCTGGGCCACCGGGCCGGCGCACAGGCCGGCAGCTTCTTCGCTGCCCTTCCCGCCGGAGCGGGCGGCTACGTGCTCTCGGGCATCCTCCACAACTGGGATGATGAGGATGCCGTTCGCATCTTGCAACGGTGCGCCGACGCAGCCCCGGAGACGGGAAAGGTGCTGGTCGTGGACCACATCGGCGATGCCCAGGCCACACCGGACACCGAAGGAGACCTGCGCATGCTCTGCTACTTCCGCGGCCGGGAGCGCACCCTCGACCAGCTGGGCGAGCTGGCCAAGTCAGTCGGCCTACAGGTCAGCTCGGTCACGCCAGCCGGCTCGCGCTCGATCGTCGAGTTGCGCCCATCTCACTGAGCCTTGCCGGAGTGCGGCACGAGGTCCTCAGCCGCGGCACGAGCCGACGGGATGAGCGCGGCCGCAACCGCTTCTCCCAGGCCGCCCACGGGCGCGCGTATCACAATCCGGCCGGGCGGCGCTTATCAGACGTGCCCCGGTCCGGGTCTGATGCATCCCGCTCACGGGCCGCGGCGCCTTTCGGGAACAGTACCCGCCGGTGCCTCCAGCGGACCGCGTCGTTTTCCTGCCCTCGTCCTCGAGCGAATCGGTGCGAAAATGGCCGTATGCCCAGTGATCGCGGTTGAGACAGTCAGCTGGGGGGGCGACGGTGAGGGATCGTCCCGATGTGCGCTACGCGCACAACGGCGACGTTGCGATCGCGTATCAGATCTTCGGTGAGGGACCCATCAATTTGGTGTGTGTCCCGGGTTTCGTCTCCAACCTGTACTGGAACTGGGACCTGCCCGAGTTC
>DAITAE010000324.1:0-5847 GCA_036824445.1 Streptosporangiaceae bacterium
TCCCAGGTGTTCCAGCCGACGTCGCCGATCCACAGCTCGTCGGTGCCCGGGCGCTGGGTGATGCGGAACGGGTTGCGCAGCCCGTAGGCCACGATGCGCCGCGCGTTGGCATCCGATGAGGAGTAGAACGGGTTGCCGGGCACGCCCGCGCCGGTGGCGGGATCGATCCGAAGGACCGCGCCGTCGAGGGTTGCCGGGCCGTCGGTACGGCGGACGCTCTGGCTGCGCAGCGCGCCGCCCTCCGCGCCGGGCGGGCTCAGCGCGGTGCCGACCGCGCCGGGCGGATCGCCGCAGGGATTTGCCTGGTCGCCGGCATAGTTCGCGCCGTACTGCCCGTAGTCAACGTTGTTGAAGCTGGCGCCGTCGCCGCCACTGACGTACAGGTACCCGTCGCGGCCGAACAACAGCGTGCCGATCGAGTGGCTCGGGAACTGCTGGCACCAGTTGTTGATGAGCACCTGCTCGCTGCCGGTCATGACGTTCCCGCTGATCTGCAGCCGCGACACGCGCGCCGACACGAGGCAGCCGTCGGTGGTCGGGCCCGGCGGTGTCGGGCAGGCGTCGTTCCACACCGGCGCCGTGCCGCCGATCGGGGCGTCATATGCGTACAGCACGTAGACGTAAGGGCTTGCGGGGAAGTTGGGGGGCAGCGCCAGGCCGAGCAGGCCGCGGTCCCAGTAATCGTCGACCTTGCCCGACAAGTCGGCGAAGGTGACCGGATTCGTGTCGGTCAGGCTCTGAAAGACCTTGATCACGCCGTTCTTCTGGCCGACGAAGATCCGCCCGTCGGGTGCGAATTGCAGCACCGTCGGGTTGGTCAGCCCGCTCAGCACGACGGAGTCGCGGAACCCGGTGGGCAACGTGGACGCCCCCGCCGGGCTCGGTCCGGCCTGCGTGACGAGCGCGGCGCCCAGAACCACCGCCGCTGTGCTGATCAGCCCGCGCCACCGCGCGGCAACCCTAAGCTGGCCCATGCCGCCCCCCAGCGGTCCGCTCCCAGTGCGCGGCGATGCCGCCGCTGCGCCCCGTATTCTGCTCGCCAGACAGCCTCCGGGTCAGCGCATTCGGCAACTTCCTCTGATCGGCTACCGGTGGTAACTGCGCCGGGTCAGCTCGGTGACGAGGAGCGGACTTGCGACATCCGACCCGGTGGCACTTCAAACAGCAGCCAGCGTGTCGCACGTTCGGCGGAGCCGGGCATGGCCCGAGGGCCTCACCCGGCTGGGGTGGCGTGCGGGCGGTGCCACCCGGCGCACAATGATCCACGGCGGCTCGGTGGAGGCCTGGTCATGAAACCAGTAGATCGGCGCTTGCTGCGGCACGCGCGGGCCGCGCGCGGCTACCTGGCCGTCGTGGTGGTGCTCGGCCTGGTGCTGACCGCCCTCGTGCTCGCGCAGGCAGGGCTGCTCGCCCGCGTGCTGGCGGGCGCCGCTCCCGGCGTCGGTGCAGTGGCGCTCTGGCCCGTGCTGGTGTCGCTGCTCGCGGTGGTGCTGGCCCGCTCGGTGGCCGTCTACGGCGGGGAGGTGGCCGCGCTCCGCGCATCGGCATCGGTCAAGAGCCAGCTGCGCCGGCGTCTCGCGGCCCAGGTGCTGCGCCTGGGCCCGGCCTGGCTCGGCGGCCAGCGGACCGGTGAGATCGCTACCCTGGCGACGCGGGGCCTGGACGCCCTCGACCCCTACTTCGCCCGCTACCTGCCGCAGCTCGTGCTGGCCTGCCTGGTGCCACTGGCCGTGGCCGTGCGGGTGGCGCTGGCGGACTGGATCTCGGCCCTGATCATCGTGGTGACGCTGCCGCTCATCCCGGTGTTCACGGTGCTGGTGGGCCTGCCCGCGCGCGCCCGCGCCCGGCGGCAGTGGCTGCTGCTGGCCCGGCTCGGCGGTCACTTCCTCGACGTGGTCGAGGGCCTGACCACGCTCAAGGTGTTCGGCCGCGCCCGGCCGCAGGCCGAGGTGATCGGGCGGGTGACCGACGAGCACCGCACCGCCACCATGTCCGTGCTGCGGGTGGCCTTCCTGTCCGCGCTGGTGCTTGAGCTCACCGCCGCGCTGGCAACCGCCCTGGTCGCGGTCGAGGTGGGCCTGCGCCTGCTCGGCGGGCACATAGGGTACGAGGCGGCGCTGCTGGTCCTGCTGCTGACCCCCGAGGCGTTCCTGCCGCTGCGCGCGGTAGCCATGCACTTCCACGCCAGCATGGAGGGGATGGCCGCGGCCGGCCGCGTCTGCGACCTGCTGGACATCAAGCCGCCCCGCACCGGCGCGGCACCGCGCGCGTCCGCCGCGGTCGACCTCGGCCGGCAGGCCATCACCCTGGACGGCGTGTGCCTGTCCTACCCGGGCCGCGACCGGCCGGCGCTGGACGGGGTGTCGCTGACCATCGCGCCGGGCGAGCGGATCGCCGTGGCCGGCGCGAGCGGGGCCGGCAAGAGCTCGCTGCTGGCGCTGCTGCTGCGGTTCGTCGAGCCGAGCGACGGCCGGATCGAGGCCGGTGGCCTTCCGCTCGACTCGATCGCCATGGACGCCTGGCGGCGGCAGATCGCCTGGGTTCCCCAGCACCCGGCGCTGATGTCGGGGAGCGTGGCGGCGAACATCGCGCTGGGACAGGCCGGTGCGAGCAGGGACGCGATCGCGTTCGCGGCGGGCCTGGCCGGCGCGGACGGGTTCATCCGGGCGCTGCCGCACGGCTACGACACCCCGCTCGGGGAGCGCGGCCTGCGGCTGTCGGCGGGGCAGCGGCAGCGGATCGCGCTCGCCCGGGCGTTCCTGCGGGATGCGCCGCTGCTCCTGCTCGACGAGCCGGCCGCCCACCTGGATCCGGTCACCGCCGGTCAGATCCTCGATGCTGTCGAGCGCCTCATGGCCGGGCGGACGGCGATTCTGGTGAGCCACGGCGTCCGCTGGCCGGGCGGTGCGGACCGGACGCTGACCCTGGACGGCGGCCGGGTGGTGCTGGCGGCCGGCTGCCTGCCGGCCCTGGAGGTGACCCGGTGAGCGGTAGCCGGATGACCGCGCGGTCGGCCGCGCGTCCAGGTGCGCGTCCGCTGCTGCGGCTGCTGCCCCTGGCGCGGCACCTGCGGGGCCGGTTGCTGCTGGCGGTGCTCGCATCCGCCGCGGCCACGGGCTGTGGGGTCGCCCTGCTCGGTGTCTCCGGGTTCCTGCTGGCCCGGGCGTCACAGCACCCGCCGATCGTCGCGATCTCCGCCGCCGTGGTCGCGGTGCGCGCCTTCAGCGTGGGGCGCGGGGTCTTCCGCTATGCCGAACGACTGGCCTCCCACGACGTCGCGTTCCGGGTCCTGGCCAGGCTGCGGGTACGGGTGTACCGGCGGCTGGAGCGGCTCGCACCGGCCGGGCTGCATGAATTCCGTTCCGGGGACCTGCTCGCCCGGCTGGTCAGTGACGTCGACTCCACCCAGGAGCTGTTCCTGCGCGGGGCCGGGCCGCCGCTCGCGGCCGCGGTGGTCGGGGCCGGCGCGGTGGCGGCCGTCTGGCTGCTGGTGGCGGCCCCGGCCGGGATCATGCTCGCGGCCGGGATGACGGCCGGGGGATTGCTGGTGCCCTGGCTTGCCTTTGCCCGCGGCCGCCGGGCCGGGCGCCGCACCGCCGCTGCCCGCGGCGGGTTCAGTGCCAGCCTCACCGACGTGCTGGCGGGGGCTGCCGATCTGCACGCGTTCGGCGCCTGCGACGATGCCCTGGCAGGCCTGGTGGCCGCCGACCGCGACCTGACCAGGCTGGCCCGCACGTCCGGCTCGGGGGAGGGCCTGGGGGCCGGGCTGGGGGCCGCCGTTGCCGGCGTCACGGTCTGGGCCGTGCTGCTGCTCGGGGTGGCCGCCGTGGCGGCCGGGCCGCTGGGCCGGGTGCCGCTCGCCGCCGCGGTCCTGACGGCACTGGCCGCCTTCGAGGCCGTCGCCCCGCTGCCCAGCGCCGCCATATCGCTCGGCCAGGCCCGGGCGGCCGCTGGGCGGGTGGCGACCGTCCTCGACACGCCGGAGCCGGTGACCGACCCGGCGGACCCGCTGCCGCTGCCCACCGGGCCGCTGCGGGTGGCGCTGCGGCAGGCGCGGGTGCGCTACCACCCGGCGGAGCCGCTCGCCCTCGACGGGATCGACCTCGATCTGTGGGCCGGCCGGCGGGTCGCCCTGATCGGTCCCAGCGGCGCCGGCAAGTCGACCGTGGCCGGGCTGCTGCTGCGGTTCTGTGAGCTCTCCGGAGGCAGTGCCATGCTGGGCGGCGCCGACCTGGCCCGGTACCGTGCCGACGACGTCCGCACGCTGATCGGCGGCTGTCCGCAGGATCCCCACATCTTCGACGCCACGATCCGGGAGAACATCCAGCTGGCCCGCCCGGGGGCAAGCGAGCGGGAACTGGCGGACGCCGCCGCGGCGGCGAGGCTGCTGCCCTGGATCCAGGGGCTGCCGCGGCGCTGGGACACACCGGTCGGTGCGCACGGCGCGGCCGTCTCCGGCGGTGAGCGGCAGCGGATCGCGCTGGCGCGGGCGCTGCTCGCCGATCCGGAGCTGCTGATCCTCGATGAGCCGACCGCGCACCTCGACCCGGCGACGGGGAGGGCGCTGACGGCGGACCTGCTTGCCGCGACCCGGGGCCGCGCTACCCTGCTCATCACCCATGAGCTGGACGGCCTGGAGCAGGTGGACGAGATCGTCGTGCTCGATGGCGGCCGGGTGAGCGAACGCGGCACACACCGCCGGCTGCTGGAGACCGACGGGCTCTACCGCGGGATGTGGCTGGCCAGCCGTCGCGCCGCCGCACAGCGGGCATCATAGCCACGCAGCGGGCACCATAGAGGTTGAGACATCGGCGGAGGTGGCAGCATGACTGGAGTCGCGGCGCCGGCGCTGGCCGGCCATCGGTTCCTCCGCGGCATGCCCGCTCAGCACCTGGCCTACCTGGCCGAGGTGACCTCCCTGGTCACCGTCCCCGCACGGCAGCGGCTCTTCGAGGCCGGGGAGGTGGCCCATCACTGCTGGCTGATCCGGGCGGGCCAGGTCGAGGTCGACCTGCGGGCGCCCGGAGCCGGCCGGGTCGTCATCCAGGCTCTCGGGCGGGGCGAGATGCTCGGCGTGTCGTGGTTCTTCCCGCCGTTCCAGTGGCAGTTCGGGGCCGTGACCGGCCAGCCGACCGAGCTTTTCGAACTCGACGCCGCGGCCGTGCGCGGGCGCTGCGAAACCGATCCCGATTTCGGGTACGAGTTCACCCGCCGGATGATCGTGGTCGTGGCCACGCGCCTGCACGCGACCAGGATCCAGCTGCTGGAGGGATTCACCGGCCGCGACGCGCGCGACCAGTAACCACGCGGTCGTCGGCTGCCGTGACGGCGCCGCCCTTCGCGCCTGCCTGCGCGGGTTCCCAGCCGCGCCAGATGAGCCGGTGCACCGGGATCCAGCGGGGGATGTCGCGCAGGCCGGGGATGAAGGGCACGGCCAGCAGCAGGATCGTGGCCAGGCCGGTCAGGTAGACCGCGATCATGTCCACGTTGGCGGAGGCGGAGAAGCCGGGGACGTAGTACCACAGCGTGTACAGCCAGAGCCAGGGCTGGCCGGGGTAGCTCCCGGTCTCGTTCATGACACCCCACTGGTCACCCGACAGGTTCATGGAGGTGGCCTTGCCCTCGAAATAGGAACCATCGCCCAGGAACAGCAGCGGCTTGGTGAAGTTGGTGCCGTAGAACGACCGGTTCGCCAGCAGGTCGGCATCCAGCGCGCCGCTGCGCGCCATCGTGAGCTCGGTGGCGAGCATGGCGGGCACCGGGCCGTCGGCGGTGCGCGGGACGACGGGTATCCCGCCCGCGAACCTCACGTGACCGACGGCCGTGAGGTAGGCGCTGACCCACGCC
>DAITAE010000325.1:0-1850 GCA_036824445.1 Streptosporangiaceae bacterium
CCAGGTCGTCCACGACGGCGAACGTGAGCAGGAAGGTCCGCATCCGGTCCGGGGCTCGCCGGCCAACCAGTGCCAGCATCCCCAGCGCGAATGCGGTGTCCGTGGACATGGCCGTGCCCCAGCCGTGCGCTGACGCCTGGCCCGCGTTCACGGCGAGAAAGATGGCAACCGGCACGATCATCCCGCCGAGGCCGGCCAGCACCGGCATCGTCAGGCGGCGGCGCTCGCGCAGCTCGCCCAGGTCGAACTCGCGGCGCGCCTCCAGCCCGACCACGAAGAAGAAGAAGGTCATCAGGCCGCTGTTCACCCACCCGTGCAGATCCTGTGCCAGGCCGGCGCCGCCAAGCCGGATGGACAGCTGGGTGTGCCACACGGCCTGGTAGGACGCCGGGCTCGCGTTCGCCCACACGAGCGCGGCGATCGTCGCGCCGAGCAGCACCGCGGCGCTGCCGGTCTGGGTCCGCAGGAACCGGCGCAGCGAAGTCTGGCGACTCCGCGCCCATACGGTGTGGTCAGGTGCGGTCGCGACCGGGCGGGATTCCGTCACCCCAGGATTCTCGCTTACCGCTGGGTGCCGCGACCATCCCCGGCCATGCCGGGCTCCCTTCGGTGCTTGCTGGGCGGCTCAGCCGTCGGCCCGCTGGTAGGTGAGGTGCACGACCCCGGTGCTGAACGTCTCCGACGCGGCGAGCTTCAACCCCGCCTGGCCGCCTTCGCCCTCGAACAGGCGCTTGCCGTGGCCCACGACGACGGGGAACAGCAGCAGGTCGAGCTGGTCCAGCAGGCCCTCGCGCAGCAGCCAGGTGACCAGAGTGCCGCTGCCGCTCATGTTGATGTTCCGGCCGGGCCCCTGCTTGAGCTTGGTGATCTCCTCCGCGACGTTGCCGCTGATCAGGGTCGAGTTCTGCCACTCGGCCTTGTCCAGGGTCGTCGACACGACCACCTTCTCGAAGTTGTTCATCCGGTCGGCCATCCCGCCGCTCGCGCCGCCGAAGGAGTCGGCGAACCCCTGGTAGGTGACCCGTCCCAGCAGCAGGGTGTCCCCGTCGGCCATCATCGACCCGATGAGCTGCTCGATCTCCGGGCTGAAGTACGCGCCCGTCCAGGTGTCCGGCGCCTCCACGACGCCGTCCACCGACACGAACAGCCCTGCGACTATCTTCCGCATGACATCTCCTCATTCAGGACCATGTGCGGCCAGTTCCCGGCCGCCCTTTACTGGTGCTTCGACCGGGTGGCCGCCGGATCGACACGGCGGGGCAGATTATTCCGGCGGCGCACGCCGGGGCTGCTGCGTCCAGAGGGCGGGGGAGGAGGCTGACCTGGGGAAGGCTTGCTAGCAGTGGGACAACCGAGCCCGCGGCTGTCGGGCCGCTAGCCGCGCGCGGCCTTGTGGGCCCGCCAGCGCTCCAGCAGGGCGGGCAGCTCCTGCCGGAGGAAGACGAAGAAGTCATGTGAATCGGCGAGACGCCGGCCGGCCGGGGTGTCCGGGCCCAGGATCTCGGCCCCGTCCCTGGCGGCGTTGGCCCAGTGGGCAAGCAGCTGGTCCCGGCCGAGGGAAATCTCATACCAGAGGTCGTTGCGCAGCAGGTACACGTCGCGCCGGCTCCCGGGCTCGCGCTGACGGCCGATCATGCCCACCTGCTCCAGGTAGCGCACGGCGCCGGAGATCGCTGCCGGGCTGGCCCCGAGCAGCTCGCCTAGCTCGGCGGCCGTCAGGCGGCCCGAATCGGTGACCAGCAGGGCGGAGAAGACCCGGGCAGGCATCGGCGGAACGCCCGCCTCCACGAGGACAGAAGCGAACCGCTCGATGAACGGGCGGACCGCCTGCTGATCGCGGACCGCCTGCT
>DAITAE010000325.1:1950-5838 GCA_036824445.1 Streptosporangiaceae bacterium
GAAGCGAACCGCTCGATGAACGGGCGGACCGCCTGCTGATCGCGGACCGCCTGCTCATCGCGGATTGTCGGCTGATCGTGTCCCGTCGGCTCATTGTGTCCCGCCTGCTGATCGCCGACGGCCGGCCGATCGCGCTCCGCTTGCTGCTGTGTCATCGTGAGGGCCCTTCGCTCCCCGCCGGCCCGCCTGTGGCGGCTTGCCGCCGTCGCCCGCCGCCCTTGTGCTCGCGCTGGGAGGCGGCGGTACTACCCTTATCCGTTCTGAATCTTCATGATTTTCTGAATATAGTGTAGAGTCTAAACCATGACGACGGCAATCGACGTGGCCGGCCTGGTGAAGAACTTCGGCCGGACGCGCGCGCTGGACGGCCTGGACCTGACAGTGGCACGCGGCGAGGTGCATGGGTTCCTGGGGCCGAACGGCGCGGGCAAGACGACGACCCTGCGGATCCTGCTCGGCCTGCTGCGCGCCGATGCCGGCACCGCGCGGCTGCTCGGCGGCGACCCATGGCGGGAGGCGACCGCCCTGCACCGGCGGATCGCCTACGTGCCGGGGGACGTCACGCTGTGGCCGAACCTGTCCGGTGGCGAGGTGATCGACCTGCTCGGGCGGTTGCGCGGCGGGCTGGACACCCAGCGGCGGGACCTGCTCATGAAGCGCTTCGATCTCGACCCGACCCGCAAGACCCGCGCCTACTCCAAGGGCAACCGGCAGAAGGTGGCGCTGATCGCGGCGCTCGCGTCCGGGGCCGAGCTGCTCATCCTGGACGAGCCGACGTCGGGCCTGGACCCGCTCATGGAGGCCGCGTTCCGGGAGGCCATCGAGGATCTGCGGCAGAACGGAACCACCGTGCTGCTGTCCAGCCACATCCTGAGCGAGGTCGAGGCGCTCTGTGACCGGGTGACGATCATCCGGGCGGGCCGGACCGTCGAGAGCGGAGCGCTCGCCGACCTGCGCCACCTGACCCGCACCTCCATCGACGCCGAACTGGCCGGGGCGCCGCCCGCCCTGGCGGGGCTGGCCGGTGTGCACGATCTCGACATCACCGGCGACCGGGTCCGCTGCCAGGTGGACAGCGACGCCCTCGCTGAGGTGCTGCGCCTGCTGACGACAGCCGGCGTGCGCAGCCTGGTCAGCCAGCCTCCCACCCTGGAGGAGCTGTTCCTCATGCACTACGGGCCGGAGGAGGCGCGGCCATGACCAGCCAGGCCAGCGCGAGGCCGGCCGGCCTGGAACTGGTGGGCACGGAGCTGGTCGGCACGGGCATCCTGACTCGGCTGGCCCTGCGCCGGGACCGGATCATGATCGCGTCCTGGATCTACGTCCTGGCGGCGTTCGCCTACGTCAGCGTGGTCAGCACGAAGAAGCTCTATCCCACGGCCCCGTCCCGGCAGGCGTTCGCGGCCGGGGCGGGCACCGACCGGGTCACCCGCGCGGTCTACGGGCCAGCGGCCGACCTGCATACCCTGGGCGGGCTGGCCACCTGGAAACTCGTTGTCTTCGGCGCCGTGGCCGTCGCGGTGATGAGCATGTTCATCGTGGTCAGGCACACGAGGGGGGACGAGGACGCGGGGCGTCTCGAGCTGGTGGGTGCGGGTGCGGTGGGTCGGCTGGCCGCGCTGACGTCGGGGCTGTTGACCGCGTTGCTGGCCAATCTGGGCGTGGCGCTGCTGGTGGCGGTCGGCCTGGCGGTACCGGGGCTGCCCTGGGTCGACTCGCTGGGCCTGGGGCTCGGGATGGCCGCCGTCGGCTGTGTCTTCGCGGCGATCACAGCGCTGGCGGCCCAGCTCGCCGGGAGCAGGCGTCCGGCCATTGGGATCGTGACGAGCGTCATCGCGCTGGCCTACCTGCTGCGGGCGGTGGGCGACGCGGCGTCACCCGGCACCTGGGCCGCGAGCCTCTCCTGGCTCTCGCCGATCGGGTGGAGCCAGCAGCTGCGGCCGTTCGGCCCGCTCAACTGGTGGGTGCTGGGGATCCCGGCGCTGTTCACGATCGCAGTGACGGCCGTCGCCTATGTCCTCGCCGGGCGCCGTGACCTGGGCACCGGCCTGCTGCCGGCGCGGCCCGGGCCCCCGGTGGCCGGGGCGAGCCTGGGCAGCCCGCTGGGGCTGGCCTGGCGGCTGCAGCGCGGCACGCTGCTGGCATGGACGGCCGGTTTCGCCGTGTACGGCCTGGTCATCGGGGGACTTGCGACCGGGATCGGGCCCCTCGTCGGCAACAACGCGGCCGCCAGGGAGCTGTTCGTCAAGCTGGGCGGCCAAGCCGGGCTGGTCAACGCGCTCCTCGCTGCCATGATGGGCTTCATGGGGGTGGCCGCCTCCGTCTATGCCGTCCAGGCGGCGCTCCGGCTGCGCGGCGAGGAGTCCGGCCAGCGGGCCGAGCCGGTGCTCGCCGCCGCCGTGGGCCGGATCCGGTGGGCGTGGAGCCATCTGGTGTTCGCGGTGGCCGGGCCGGTCGTATTGCTCCTGCTGGTCGGCCTGACCACCGGCCTGGTCTACGGGGCGCACACTGGCGATATGGGCAAGGCCCTGGGCCAGCTGCTGGGCAGCGCGCTGGTGCAGCTGCCGGCCGTGTGGCTGCTGGCCGGGATCGCGGTCGCGCTGTTCGGCCTGGTGCCGCGGCTGACCGCCGGGGCATGGGGAGCCCTGGTCGCCTTCCTGGTGCTCACCGAGCTCGGCTCGGCCCTGAACCTGAGCAAGTGGGTCACCGACATATCCCCGTTCAGTCACGTGCCGAAGCTGCCGGGTGGGGCGTTCACCGCCACGCCGCTGCTCTTGCTGGTGTGTGTCGCGGTGGCCCTGACCGCGGTCGGCCTGGCCGCCCTGCGCCGCCGTGACCTAGCCTGAGCCCGGCTGCCTCACTTAGGACCTGAGCGGATAGGCGATCAGGTTGGGCTCCAGCGGTTGCGCCAGTCGATGAGGCGGCCCATCGCCGAACCGGTTCGCCTGGTCGATCGTCACAGTGGCCATGCCGCACCGAGCGACCTCCTGCTAGCCGACGCCATTCCCTGGAGGGAATCGTTGACCGGCTCCGGGACCAGGGCCACGAGTCCCTCATCATGTCCCGCCGACAGACCACCGGCAGACCCACAACCGATGAGATCGGTGCAGTGGTCCCGTCTAACCGAGCGTCGACTTACCTTGACCCGCCTTCGGGGGACACCGTGTCCACGGAAGCGGGACAAGGTCAGACGCCAACCCCCATCAAGAAGGGCACCACGATCATGACCAAGACAACCGACGAGGTCATCGACCGCTTCAACCAGGCGTTCCAGGAGCGGGACGCCACCCTCCTCGAGGACATCATCGCTCCCGACTGCGTCATGGAGAGCGTCCAGCCAGCCCCCGACGGCACCCGCTACGAGGGCTATGACGCGTCGTTCAGCTCGTGGAAGGCGCTCATCGAGGACACCACCAGCCACTTCGAGGTCGAGGACGTCCACACCGGCGACGAGTGGGCGCTCATCCGCTGGCGGTACCTCTGGGGCCCCGGTCCCGACGACTCGGTCCGTGGCGTCAACGTCATGCGGGTCGTCGACGGCAAGATCGTCGAGGCCGCCGGCTACTCAAAGACCGCGCCGACTGTCGCCGCCCTGGAGGGCTGACCGGCCGATGACCACCGTCAACGCTAATCAGGTGGCCCTGGGCATCGAGTCGTTTGGTGACGACGACGCACCACTCGTCCTGCTCGCGGGCGGAACGACGATGCTCTCCTGGCCCAACGCGCTGTGCGAGCGCCTCACCGCAGGCGGGCGCCGCGTCGTGCGCTACGACCTGCGCGATAGCGGCGAATCGACGACCGCGGACCCGGAGGCACCCGCCTACACCCTGCGCGACCTTGCTGCCGACGCGGCCGTCGAACCCGGCCGGCGGATTTTGGGCCTGCTCG
>DAITAE010000326.1:0-5829 GCA_036824445.1 Streptosporangiaceae bacterium
CCGAAGTTGCCGCCGCCGCCTCGCAGCGCCCAGAACAGATCGGGGTGTTCGTCGGTGGTCGCCCGGACCATGCTGCCCTCGGCGGTGACCACCTCGGCTTCGACAAGGTTGTCGACGGTGAGCCCGTGTTTGCGCATGAGGAAACCGATGCCGCCGCCCAAAGTGAGGCCGCCGACGCCGGTGTGGCTCACGATGCCGCCGGTGGTGGCCAGGCCATGGGCCTGGGTCTCGTGGTCGACGTCGCCCCACAGGGCACCACCCTGCACCCGGGCCGTGCGGCCGGCCGGGTCGACCCACACGGCCCGCATCGCCGAGAGGTCGATCACGATTCCGTCGTCGCACACCGCGGTGCCGGCCACGTTGTGGCCCCCGCCTCGTACCGCGATATCGAGGTCGTGGTCGCGGGCGAAGCGCACCGCTGCGGTGACGTCCGCGGTACCGCCGCAGCGGGCGATCAGGCGGGGGCGCCGATCGACAGCGCCGTTCCAAACGGCGCGTGCGTCGTCGTATCCATCCTGGCCGGGGGCGATCACGTCGCCCCGGAACCCGGGGATCTGCATCGTGGTTGGTGCCGTCATCGTTCCTCCTCTGGTCGATGGGCTCATCGCAACATCGGGGGGCACGGAGGAGAAGTCAGCTATCTGGACTGTGAAGTAAAGAATCTGGACTTCACGCCGGTCGAGAGGAGCGGGACACTGCGCTCATGAGGACCTACGGCCAGTACTGCCCGATCGCCCGTGGTGCCGAGATCTTCGCCGAGCGCTGGACGCCGCTGATCATCCGCAACCTGTACCTCGGTTGCGCAAGCTTCGGTGAGATCTTGGAGGGCGCGCCCGGGCTCTCCCGCACCCTGCTCTCGGAGCGGCTCAAGCAGCTCGAACGGCTCGGCATCGTCGAATCGGTACCCAAGCCCGACGGACGCGGGCGCCACTACGAGCTCACGCCCGCGGGTCACGACCTCTTCAAAGTCTGCGTGTCGCTCGGCGAGTGGGGTGCCGCCTGGCTCGAGATTGCCCCCGAGCACCTCGATCCCTTTGTGGCCCTGTGGTCGATGTGCAACATGCTCCGCCGAGAGCGGCTCCCCGGTCGACGCGTCGTCATCCGCTTCGACTTCACCGGCCTCCAACGCCCCGAGCGCTACTGGCTGCTGATCGAGCACGGAGACACCGAGATCTGCAAGACGTACCCAGGCCTCGACGAGGACCTCTACATCACGGCGGAAGCCGAAGCCTTCGTCAAATGGCACGCCGGCCAGCTCAGCTGGGCCGAAGCCGTCCGCAACCGCCACATCCAACTCCACGGCCCCTCCTGGCTTGTGCGAGCCTTCCCCACCTGGAACGCCCGCAGCGCCTTCGCCCACATCAAGCCGGTCTCCCGGACGGCGGCGAGTTCGGCAGCCTGATCTTCGACCCACCCTCACATTGCGGCGCCGCACCGCAGCCTGGATCGCGACGGCCGTATCCACCGCCGCCGCTGTGCCGCCGAAGGTTGAAGGACGGCTCCGTCACCTTTCGGGAATACGCGCGCTGTGCCGCCCAACCGCCAATCCGATTGGGCTGATTCGCTGCGTGAAAATCGGCGCTAACTGGAAACCCCAGCCGGCCCCGGCCGTGCGGGAGGGCAGCGGAGGCCTGCCTCTGCCGGGACCGCGCTGACGGGCTTCCGATGAACCTGCGCGGATTTCGCCGGGTCTCTCGCCTGGACCACAAACTGTCGGACCTGCCAAGTATGGTCGAACCAGTCTTCGAACTAGGGCCCCCGTAGTGGTGGGCAGGCGTGACAGGGCGGAGGTTGGTCAGCATGTGCGGCGCGGATGACCCGGCCACGGTGGGCGACGCGCTGGCGATGCTGGATCGTGCCCTGGCCGCGCTCGCCGGCGCCGACGCGGGGTCGCTGCCGACGGCGGTGCAGGCACAGGCGCTGCGGGCCCTGGAACGGGCCGAGTCCCGGCACACCGCGGCGCGGGCCCGGATCCTGGCGGCGTTCACCGCCCAGGACGGGTATGAGTGCGACGGCCAGGGCAGTGCCCGGACGTGGCTGCGGTGGCAGGCCAGAGTGACCAGGGGCGCCGCCGCCGCGGCGACCGCGTGGGCACGGCGGCTGGCCGCGCACCCCGTGATCGCGCGGGCGTTAGCCGATGGGGAGATCTCCGCCTCGTGGGCGCGAGAGTTGTGTGACTGGAGCGACCGGCTGCCCGACGGCAAGCGGGACGATGCCGACGCGATCTTGACCGGGGCCGCGCGAGGCGGGGCCGAGCTTGCCGACTTGGCTGGCCTGGCCGTGGAGATGTACCAGCGCAGTCGGCCGGACTGCCCGGACGAGGATGGCGGGTTCGGCGACCGCGCGGTCTGGCTCGGGGTGACGCTCGGCGGGGCTGGGCGGCTGGACGGCGACCTGACCCCGGGCTGCGCCGCCGCGCTGTCGGCGGTGCTGGACACCCTGGGGAAGAAGGCCGGGCCGGAGGACGGCCGGACCGCGGTGCAGCGCCGTCACGATGCGCTGGAGGAGGCGTGCCGACGGCTGATCGCCGCCGGGATGCTGCCGGGGCGGGCCGGCCAGCCGACGCATGCCCAGGTCCACATCACCCTGGCCCAGCTGCGCAGCCTGCCCGGCGCATCCGACGCCGAGGCGGCCTGGCGTGCCGCCGCTGCCCGTGAGCACGGCTGGCTGACCGCCCCCGAAGCGGACGCCGCCGCGTGCGACGCCACCCTCGCGCCGGTGGTTACCGGGCACGTGGACGCGGCGGCGCTTGACCGCATGGCGGAGGTCTTCCTGGTCAGCCACGGGATGACCGGCGGGCAGGACGCGCGGCGCTGCGGCTGCCGGTGTGGCGGATGCGACTGCCCCGCCCGCACGCCCGTATCCGGGCAGACGCGTGCGCGGCTGCGCGGCTCGCTGCTGGCGATGGCCGCCGACGTCCTCTCCGGCCCGGGCGGGCTCGCCGCCTGGCTGCGGCAGTCTCAGCTCACCGGCGGTCCCGGCGCCTCGCTGAGCCAGCCGCTCGACATCCCGGTGCCCCTGGACACCGGCGAGGCCGAGATAGCGATCCCCGCGCACCTGCGCCGGGCGGTGACCGCCCGCCATTCGGGCTGCGCCTTCCCCGGCTGCGACCACCCCGCCAGCGTGTGCCAGATCCACCACCTCATCCCGCGCTCGCGGGGTGGTCCCACCGCCCTGCCCAATTTGGTGCCGCTCTGCGCCTTTCACCACCTCACCGTCATCCACCGCTGGGGCTGGACCCTGCGCCTGCACGCCGACGGCACGACCACCGCCACCAGCCCGGCCGGCCGCAACCTCCACAGCCACGGCCCGCCCAGTCACGACCACCCACCCAGTCACGACCAGCCGCCCAGCCAGGACGACCGCCCACCCGGCCAAGCCGCATAACGCCCTCCACCGACAGGAGTCACCTGCGAGCGATACCGCCCGCAGCGGCGGCGGGTTGCAGGCTAGGGTCGATCACGTGGACGGGCGAGCGATCTTGGTCACCGGCGCGGCGAGGGGGATCGGCCGCGCCATCGCGGAGGCGTTCGCGGGACGGGGTGACCGGGTGGCCGTCCACTACGGCCAGTCGGCCGCGCTGGCCAGCGAGGTGCTGGCGGAGCTCCCCGGCAGCGGGCACGTGGCGGTGCAGGCCGATCTGGCAAACCCGGAGGCGGTGCGCCAGATGGTGGACCAGGCCTCTGCCGGGCTCGGCGGCCTGGATGTGCTGGTGAACAACGCGGGCATCTTCATCCCGCACCCGATCACCGACACGTCGTACGAGCAGTGGCAGGCGGCCTGGCAGGCGACGCTCGCCGTGAACCTCACCGGCGCCGCGAACGTGACCTGGTGCGCGGTCCAGCACATGATCGCCGGGGGTGGCGGGCGGATCATCAACGTCTCCTCCCGCGGCGCCTTCCGTGGTGAGCCAGGCCAGCCCGCCTACGGAGCGAGCAAGGCCGGGCTGAACGCGTTCGGCCAGTCGCTGGCAAGGGCCCTGGCCCCGCACGGGATCGCGGTCGCCACAGTGGCACCGGGTTTCGTGAAGACGGACATGGCGACGCGGTCCCTCACCGGGCCGTCGGGCGACCAGATCCGCGCGCAAAGCCCGTTCGGGCGGGTGGCCCGCCCGGGCGAGATCGCGGCGGCCGTGCTGTACCTCGCCTCACCGGACGCCGAGTGGGCCAGCGGCGCCATCCTCGACCTCAACGGCGCCTCGTACCTCCGCTAGCCCAAATACCTGCGCTGGCCCGACTCCGCGGCCACCGCCTCCAGAAGTCGCCGGAACCGTCCCGCGAGCCGGCCGGAACTCATCGCGCCAAGACTTAACCGAATCGATCCGGTCGCCGCTCCTCACATCGCTCACGTCCTCGGAGCATCGGTACGGCGCACCACTGCACGGGGCCGTTAGCGTGGTGGCTGCGGCGTGGCGGCCGTCCAGGCACGGCGAGCGCGGAACGGAGCCACCGATGGCGGGAGAGGGCGGGGGCGCCGACACACGGCCGACGCTGACCGGCCGGCGCGTCAGGCTCCGGCCGGGCCGCCCCGGTGACGCCGAGCGGCTGCACGCGATCCTGGCCGAGCCGTCGGTGGCGCGGTGGTGGGGCGAGCCGGATCCGGTGCCGGCGATCGCCGAAGAGCTGCGGGGCGGCGGCTCATCAGTCCTTCTCGTGGTGGAGGTCGGCGGGCAGGTCGCCGGGGGAATCCAGTACCACGAGGAGAACGACCCGATGTACCGGCATGCCGGGATCGATGTCTACCTCGGCGGCCGCTTCCAGGGCCGGGGCGCCGGGCGGGAGGCCGTCGCGCTGCTCGCCGCGTTCCTGTTCGAGCGGCGCGGACATCACCGGATCACGATCGACCCGGCGGCCGCCAACGAACGGGCGATCCGCAGCTACGCGGCGGTGGGATTCCGCCGCGTCGGCGTGATGCGCGAGTACGAGCGCGGCGCCGACGGCCGCTACCACGACGGGCTCCTGATGGACCTGCTGCGCCACGAGCTGAGACGGCCATGAGGTGATACCGCATGAGCGCCGCTGACGTCGCGCCGCTCTAGGGTGGGAGTGTTCCGAGCGTGACCAGGCTGGTGGAGGATGGCCGATGACCTCTTTCGTGCTGATCCCGGGTGCTGGCGGCGCTGCCTGGTACTGGCACCGGGTCATCCCGCTGCTGCGGGATGCCGGGCACGACGCGGTCGCCGTCGACCTGCCCGCCGATGACGAGACGGCGGGCCTGCCCGAATATGCGCGGCTGGCGGTTGACGCGGTCGGCGGCCGGGAGGACGTGGTGCTGGTCGCCCAGTCGCTTGGCGGGTTCACCGCACCGCTGGTGGCCACCGCGGTCGCGTTGCGCGGCCTTGTCTTCGTAAACGCGATGATCCCGGTGCCGGGCGAGACGGCCAACGAGTGGTGGGAGTCCACCGGATGGGCCGATGCGCGCGTGGCCGCGGCGCAGGCCGGCGGCTACAGCACCGATTTCGACCTGGACGTCTATTTCCTGCACGACGTGCCGCCGGACGTCGCGGCGGCCGGCGAGTCGTACCAGCGGCCCGAGGCCGCAGCGGCTTTCAGCTCGGTATGCGACTTCGCCGCCTGGCCGGCCATGCCGATCCGGGTGGTGGCCGGTTCGGACGACCGCTTCTTCCCGGCTGATTTTCAGCGCAGGGTGGCCGGGGAGCGGCTCGGCATCGAGGCGGACGTGCTACCCGGCGGTCACCTGATAGCGCTGTCCCAGCCCGCTGCGCTCGCCGCTTACCTGCTCAGCACCTGACCGGCGGGCCAATCCCGTTGGCCTCCGCCGAGGATCTCGGCGGCCGTTCACCGGAGCCGGCCTGCGTGTTTGAATCGG
>DAITAE010000327.1:0-5814 GCA_036824445.1 Streptosporangiaceae bacterium
GGCGGCTGCTGCTAGCCGCTCCAGCGTGCTGCGGTCCGCACCGGCCAGCAGGTCAAGCACCGACAGCAGCTCGACCCTCGGGCGCAGCCGTTCGGCCACCGCCGCCGATCCCCGGTCGGCCCGCAACAGCGTCGGCAGGCCGGCCACGGCGATAACCGGGACTCCGACGCCGACGGCGATCAGCGCGACGGTGACATCGGCGTGTGCGAGCAGGACGCCAGTGGCGAGGCTGGCCAGCAGGATGCCGGCCAGCACGATCGTGTCGAAGACGCCGAGCACGCGGCTGAGCACATCCCGGGGCATGTCGCGCTGGAGGCTGGTGATCGCCAATACGTCCACGATCACCATCCCGGCGCCGGAGACAGCCTGCAGCGCGCAGGCGAGCGCCGGCCAGCGCACCGGCACCGTGGCCAGGAACGGAAGCGCCTGCAGGCACAGGGCACCCATCATGACCGGCGCCAGGCGGGAGGTACCGCTGAGCCGGTTCGCCAGGCCGGCGCCGAGCACCCCACCGAGCGCGGCGCCGGCCAGCAGGTAGCTGTAGCCGTTGGGACCGGTGCCCAGCCGGACCGACAGCGGCACATACAGGACCGTGCTCGCACCGTAAACGGCCGAGTCCAGGGCGCAGAACAGGATGATCGCCAGGGCGACGGGCTGCGCGCCTAGGGCCTTCAGTCCGGCCGCCCACTGCTTCAGCGCGTTCCCGTCCGTGGCGCCGCCCCTGGAACGGACCCGCAGCCGGGCGATGATGCCAGCGGAGATGGCGAAGCTAGCCGCGTTGATCGCGACGGCGACAACGGGCTGGCCGGTCAGCAGCAATAGGCCGCCGATCCCCGGTCCGACCACCACCACGAGGTTCTCTAGCGCGGAAAAAATGGAGTTCGCGGCGGCGAGATCTTTCTCCCCGACGATTTCGGGAGTGAGCGCGCCCGCAGCCGGCAGGTAGGGGACCAGCGCCACGGCCGACAAGGCGAGCAGCGCCAGAATAAGGCCGACCGGACCATCGGCCGCCACCACGACCGCTATCCCCGACATGAGAACCGCGCTCACCACCGCGGAGACGATGAGGACGGTTGTGCGCTCGTAGCGGTCCGCGATCACGCCGCCGTAGCTGGCCAGCAGCAGGCCCGGCAGCCAGCGGCAGACCCCCGCGGCGGCCAGCCACTGCGTGGAATGGGTGCGCTCGAAGATGTACACCGAGATCACGACGATGTACGACCAGCTGCCGATCTGGTCGATGACAAACGAGGCGATGAGAAGCCGCAGATCCCGATGACGCAGCGCGTCACGGTAGCGGCTGCGCGCCGCTGTCTTCCCGGTATCCTTGGCGGCCGCCGGCTCAGCCTCGGCCGGTGCTTCGGAGTCCTGCTGATCGGCCGGCGCCATGACCTAGGCCCACGCCGGGAACACTGACGCCGGAGCCTCGCAAGCCCCGAAAAACCGGTCGCCGACCCCGAGAAACGCACCGCAGTGCACCCACCCCACCGGGTCACCTTAATCCTGGGCCGGCGCACAGTCGATGGCGACTGCTCATCTGCTCAGCACCTGCGGTGCCACGGCCGGACCGTCGACTTCACGAACACCCTGCTGATCATGACTTCTAACCTGCGCCAGAACCCCAAGGACATCGGCGTGGCTGAAGACCGGCTCAAGTTTCGCTGAGCCGGGCGGACTGTCGCACAGCCGGCGTCATCGAGGCTCGGCGGCGCAGTGCGCCCGGACGACGGCCAGCATCCGCCGGCCGGCGCGGTGGGTCTCGTGCTCGGCGCCAGCGAAGCCGGCCGCCTGCGCCGCGGCCGCGGTTTGGGCGGCCTGCGCGTTGGTGAACCCGTGGGCGGCGTGGCCGCGGGCGCCGGGCCGGGCAAGGCGCTCGGCGATGATCAGCCGTCCGCCGGGTTCGAGGACCCGGCGCAGTTCGCGAAGGCCGGCCTCGGTGTCGGCCCAGTGATGAGCCGAGCTGATCGCCCAGGCCACCGTCACCGACCTGTCAGCTACCGGCAGCGCCTCGGCCGTCCCCTCAACGAACGCGATGCGGCGCCCGGTCCGGCCGCGGGACAGGCGGCGGCCCAGGGCGAGCATCAGCGGGGCGGGGTCGACCCCGGTGACCGCTGCGCCGCGGCGCGCGGCCTCGCGGGCCGCGGCGCCGGGGCCGCACCCCACGTCCAGCACCCGGTCCCCGGGACCCACGCCGGCCAGATCAGCGACCAGGCGGCTGACAGCCCCCCGGCCCACCAGCAGCACCGCGCCGATGACCAGGCCAGGCACGCCCCGGAAGCGATCATGGCCGTGGGCGGTTGCGTGCTGGTGACCGGCTGCCGTCATGGCATGCTCCTTCTCTGGGCCGACGCGCGGTCCCGAGCAGCATGACACGGCCAGACCGTGCCCGGCGGCATGTGGGTGCGCAACTTCTGCCTGGTCGGCCTGCTCATGCAGGTGTGGTCCCTTTGGTCACGCGGCCATGTAGATCAACTCGAGCTGGATGTTGTCGGGGTCCCGGAAGACGACCACCGAGTAGGGCACCGGATTGTCGGTGTCGACGACACCGGAGTTGGCGACACCGAGGCTGTCGAGCCAGCTCGCCCATGCGTCGAGATCGGCGCGGCTAGCCACCGCGAACGACATGTGGTCCAGTCCCGTCAGCCGCTCATCGAAGGGCTGACCAGGGTTGGTCTCGTGATGATGCAGCCCGAGGGCGATGCCCGACCGCGGCTCCATCAAAACAACCGCGTAGCCGCCCTTCTCCCCGCCGTGATGCGGGAACGTAACGGGCACCCGGGTCATACCGAAGACCCGCTCATACCATCGCGCACTTGCCTGCACATCGGAGACGGTCGGCGCGAAGTGGTGGTAGCCAGTGACAGCAGGCGCCACGCCGGACTCAGCCACGCCAGCCTCCCTCGTCGGTATCTCCGCCGTAGCGCCACAGTAGGTCACGGAGTCGCATCGCGCTCGGGCGTACGGCAACGCCCGATCCAGCGTGCAGACTGGCGCCGTGACGGGCAGGCTGCGTATAGGGCGATATACCTGTGCCGGGAGACGTGATGGGACAGACCTTCAGCCTGGGCCGGATCAGTGGCATCCGGGTCGGCGTGAACTGGAGCGTGCTGCTGATCGTGGCGCTGCTGGCCTATGGGCTGGCGGTCGGGGAGTTCCCCGCTGCCGCCCCGCGGCATCCGGTCGCGGAGTATGTTGCTGCCGCCCTGGTGACCGCTGTGGCCTATATCGGGTCTCTGCTCGCCCACGAACTGGCGCATTCGCTGGTCGCGCGGCGCAACGGGCTAGAGGTCGAGGGCATCACTCTGTGGCTACTGGGCGGGGTGTCCCGGCTGCAGGGTGAGGTTGCCGGCCCGGGAGCCGAGATCCGCGTCGCTGGTGTCGGGCCGCTGGTGAGCCTGGTGCTGGGCGCGGTGTTCATGCTTGTGGCCTGGCTGCTGCACGCGGCAGGTGTGGGTGGCGTGGTGGTGGCGGCGCTGGCCTGGCTCGGTGGCATCAACCTGCTGCTGGCGGTGTTCAACGTGATCCCGGCCGCGCCCCTGGACGGCGGGCGGCTGCTGCGGGCCGTCTTGTGGCGCATCACCGGCGACCGGTTCAAGGCCGCGGTCTGGTCGGCCCGGTCGGGGCAGGTGTTCGGGTGGGCCCTGGTCGTGGTGGCGGCGTATCTGGTCCTGGTCCGGCGGCAGTACAACTGGCTATGGTTCGCTTTTGTCGGCTGGTTCCTGATCAGCGCGGCCACAGCGGAAGGCCAGCAGGCGATGGTGCAGTCCCGGCTGCGGACGATCGCGGTGCGGGAGATCATGACCGCCCATCCCGTGACGGTGCCCGGGTCGGCCACCGTCGCCTGGTTCCTCGATGACTACCTGCCCTGGCACCGGCATTCCGCGTTCCCGGTGGAGGCCGACGACGGCCCGACGGTGGGCCTGGTGACGGTGCACCGGATCAACCAGGTACCCGCCGCCGAGCGCGGCCGGACAACGCTGCGCGACATCGCCTGCCCGCTGTCTGATGTCGCCCGCGCCACCCCGGACGAGCCGGTCGCGGACGTGCTGCCCCGCCTCAACGCGTGTTCCGAGAATCGGGCGCTGGTGTTCGCCGACGGCCACCTGGCCGGAATCGTGTCCTCGGCTGATATCAGCCGCGCCCTGGAACGGCTCAGCCGCGGCCCCGGCACGTTTGCATCAGCAAGGAGCTGAGCCGCTCGTGTTGACCGCACATCGGTGGCCAGGGCGGATTCGCCACTGAAGGGATCCTGATTTCGCGCGCAGCTGCGATGATGGGGCGGTGGGGGAGGTCTTGCCGGCCGGGATGTCAGCGCGCGAGGCCGAGGTGCTCGATGCCGTGGCCGCGCACCTGAGCAACGCGCAGATCGCGGGCCGGCTGCATATCTCGGTGCGCACGGTCGAGAGCCACGTCCGGTCCCTGCTGCGCAAGTTCGGCGCCGTCGACCGCCGCGAACTGGCCGTGCTTGCTCCCGCCGCCACTTCCCACATCGCCGCCGTGGAACTGCCCGCGCCGTGGACGAGTTTCGTGGGCCGGGAGCGGGAACGGGCGACCGTGCTGGCCGCGCTGGGTAAGGCCCGGCTGGTGACGTTGGTGGGTCCTGGTGGTGTGGGTAAGACCCGCCTGGCGGTGGAGGCTGGCGACCAGCCGTGAGCGGCTCGCGGTCACCGGGGAGCACCTGGTGACGGTGCCGCCGTTGTCCCTGGTTGCCGACGTGGCCTGTGGGCCGCCGCCTGCCTCGCGCGGGCCAACGGCCGGCTGCATAACGACCGCGCCGCGCTCGAGGAGTCCCTGGCAGGCTGGCAGCGCATCGGGTCGCGGTTCGAACGGGCCTGCACGCTGCTGCTGATGCCCGACGTTGCAGCGCAAGGACGGGCCGAACTGGACGCGATCGGCTGCCCCGCGCCCGCCACGTGAAAGTGGTCTCCACACCATCTGCAGGCGTTCTGCATCGCTCCTGGATCCACGCGAGTTGCCGTAGTGCATGACGACGAGCCAAGGCTGGTACGAAAGCATGGGTGGCATGGGCTGAAACGGGACGGTGAGATCGCGTAGTGAGTCAGCTGGAGTTCGACCGGCGCCTCGCCGAGCGGCTGGAGAGGCTCTATAGGACGCGCGACGTGCTGCGCCGTCGCACGCTGGTGCGAGTTGCGCTCGGCGCACGACCCGGTGACCGCGTCCTTGACGTCGGCTGCGGCCCGGGTTTCTACGACATTGAGCTGCTTGAGGCCGTCGGGCCTGAGGGCTCGGTCGTCGGCCTGGATATCAGCACGGACATGCTCGCCATGGCCGCAAAGCGTGCCGAAGGACACGACAACGTCACGTTCCATGAAGCGGACGCGACCTCGCTCCCGGTCCCAGACGCCAGCTTCGAGCGGGCGCTCTGCGTTCAGGTCCTCGAGTACGCCCCCGACGTACCGGCGGCGCTCAGTGAGATGCATCGAGCACTTCGCCCGGGCGGCCGCGTGCTGGTATGGGACGTCGACTGGGCCACAGTGTCCTGGCACGCGATCGACCGGCAGCTGACAGAGCGGGTGCTCGCCGCGTGGGACAAGCACCTGACGCATCCCTCCCTGCCACGGACACTCGCGGCGCAGCTACGCAGCGCGGGCTTCGAGGACGTCCGGATGGACGCCCACGCCTTCGCGACGACCGAACTGACCCCCGATGCGTACGGCGGCTCGCTCGTGTCCCTGCTCGAGCACTACGTGGCCGACCAGGGCGGGATGAGCCAGAACGAGGCTAAGGCCTGGGCCGATGAACAGCGCGAACTCGGCGACCGTGGCGAGTTCTTCTTCACGGTCACCCAGTTCTGCT
>DAITAE010000823.1:0-1735 GCA_036824445.1 Streptosporangiaceae bacterium
CTGCGGCCAGGCGGTGGCCTCGTTGTAGAGGGTGCGGGTCTTCAGGCAGCCGTGCAGGATGCCGACGAGGCGGTTGGCGAGCTGGCGCAGCGCGGCCCGGTGGCTGAGGCCGCGTGCGCGCTGCTGGTCGTAGTAGGCGCGGGCTCCGGGAGAGGCTTTCAAGGCGGTGAAGGCCTGGCCGTCGAGGGCGTCGCGAAGCCGGTCGTTGTGCACATACCGGGCCAGGACGGTTTTGCGCTTGCCGGATTTGCGGGTGATCGGGCTGGTGGCGGCGTAGTTCTTGCGAGCCTTGGCGCTGGCGTAGCGGCCCGGGTCGTCGCCGAATTCTGCGAGCACCCGGGCGCCGAGGATGGGTCCCAGGCCGGGCTGGGATGCGATGATCTCAGCGTCCGGGTGCTGACTGAAATGCGCCTGCACCTGCCCCTCCAGCACCTTGACCTGCTCGCTGACAGCGGTGATGACCGCGGTCAGGGACCGGACCACCGCGGCGCAGGCGGCGGTAACCTGCGGCGGCTGGGCCAGCTGCGGCGAGCGCAGCGCCGCCCGGATCGCCGCGGTCTTCCCGGCGATGTCGCGGCGGCGGGCGCGTTTGAGCGCGGCGGCCACCTGGGCGGTGGTCAGCCTCGCCGCCGATGCCGGGTCCGGGGCGCGGGCCAGCAGCTCCAGGGCGTCCGGGGCGTCCAGGTCCGGGTAGGCCTCCAGCGCGGCGGGGAAGTAGTCGCGCAGCTGGTAGCGCAGCCGCTGCACCTGCCGGGTCCGCTCCCAGATCAGCGTCTTATGCGCCCGGGCCACGACCTTGACCGCCTGCGCGGCCGGGCTGTCAGCGGCCACCGCCCGCAGCTGGTGGGCGTCGGTGCGCACCATGTCGGCCATGGTGTGCGCGTCCGCGGCGTCGCTCTTGGCCCCAGATACCCCGTGCCGTTCCCGGTACCGGGCCACCTGCAGCGGGTTCACCCCGAACACCGTGTATCCGGCCGCGGCCAGCGCTGTCACCCACAGGCCCCGGTCGGTCTCGATCCCAACCCGCACCTCGGCCGTCTCAGCATCCTCGCCGAGCTGCTCGCCGATCATCGCGTGCAGCCGGGCCATCCCCGCCGCGCCCTCGGGCAGCCGCGCCCGGGCCAGCGTCCGGCCAGCCTCATCCATCAGCTCGACATCGTGATGATCCTCAGCCCAGTCATCACCGACCAGCAACAGTTGCACGCGCTCTCCCGTCCTCGACGCCAGCACCAGCACGGCAGCCCGCGGGAGAACCATCAGCGACCTAATAAACCAGTGCTCACGCCGCACACCGGCGGGCACGACATCCCAGCAGCGATCTACTCTCCCGGCCACCGGCAGGGGCACGATCTGTCTTCAGGGCTCCCAAACAGTGCCCGGGGAGGGGCAGTGCTCACCTGCCGGCGGCTACCGGACCCGAGTCTGCCGGATGGCCGACTCGTTAACTCTTATTAGGGTGGGCGGTTGACCGGCCCGCGCTTCCCCCGGATCCTGCTTCAGCTGACGAAGCCATCAGGCACGCCTGCGCCCCGGCTGCACCCGCAGATACGTCCGCACATGGCGGTCCAGGCTCTTTGGTTCCCATGCAGATCCTCAGCAGGCATTTACCCACGCCAGCGGCTCAACGGCTAGACGGCCGCCCGCCGCAGGGAGGAAGATGACGGTGACGGTTGACAAGCCAGCCGCCAGTTTCCGGCTGGCTCCTCCCGCAGGGGCCAGCTCCGGGATCACGGCC
>DAITAE010000824.1:0-1731 GCA_036824445.1 Streptosporangiaceae bacterium
CCCAGCGGGGAGATGCCACCCGCCACGTAGCCGGTCGCCCGCTCGGCCGCGGCCATGTCGGCCATGACCGCCTTCTTCCCGCTGGCCGCGGCGGCGAGCGCCTTGAGGTCGAGGTGCCCCGAAACCGGCACCACGCCGACCGTCAACGCGCCGTCGACCGCCGCGACGAGCGTTTTGAAGACGCGTTCTGGTGCGATACCGAGCGCGTCGCTGGCTTCCACGCCGTAGCCGCCATGCCGCGGATCATGGTCATAGGCGTGCACGCGGTACGCGACACCGAGCTCGGTCAGCAGCACGGTCGCCGGCGTCTCTCGTCCTGCCACCGTCCGATGGTAGTGACGCCCGCCCCACCTGGACGGGCGGGGCCTCTCGCGCCAACGTGGTGAGCCGGCCGGCGGGGCGTCCCGCGCACCGGCCCGGCGGGCTCGGCCTCATCGGTGGACGGCCATCTCGCCGAGCTCGGACCAGTCGTCCTGAGGGATGGTCATGTTGACGATCCGGGGGGTCTGCGCGAGATGGGGTGGCAGCGACTGCTGAGCGGTCTTGAAATGCTCGGACTGGACGTGCGCCGCCCCCGCGTCACCGTCGCGGAATGCCTCCACCAGGACATACTCCGTGGGGTCGTCCAGGCTCCGGGACCAGTCGAACCACAGGCAGCCCGGCTCGGCGCGGGTTGCCCGGGTGAACTCCCCGGCGATCTCGGGCCAGCGGTCGGCATCTTCCGGCAGGATCCGGAATTTCGCGGTGATGAAGATCATTTACCCCTCCTTCGGCCAGGCACGACGCTCCATGATCTCGCAGCAGCTGCCACGCGCCCAGACCCGGCCGCGCCGGAAAGGCCCTACCCGCTGGTGCCACCCGCATGCGCGGCCGGGCCCGCGTGACCGGCCGCCGTCCGGCGTGTCGGGTAGCGTCGGCGTTATGGCCACGATGGTTTCGTTCCACGCCCATCCTGACGACGAGTGCATCGCCTGCGGCGGGGTCATCCGCAAGGCAGCCGAGGAAGGTCACCGGGTCGTGCTGGTGGTCGCCACTCGCGGCGAGCTCGGCGAGGTGCCGGATGGTTTTCTCTCCGATGGCGAGGAGCTGTGGCAGCGCCGGGTGGCGGAGACCCATGCGGCGGCGGAGATCCTCGGCGCACAGCGGGTGGAGTTCCTCGGGTACACCGACTCCGGGATGATGGGCACGCCGGCCAACAACGCGCCGGGCTCGTTCTGGAGCGCCCCGGTCGACGAGGCGGCCAAGAAGCTGTCCGCGCTGCTGGAAGAGGAGCACGCAGACGTCCTGACGTGCTACGACGACATCGGCGGCTACGGTCACCCCGACCATATCCAGGTTCACCGGGTAGGCCTGCGCGCCGCCGAGCTGGCCGGGACCCGCCGCGTCTACCAGAACACCATGAACCGCGACCAGCTGGAACGCGGCCGGGCCGCCTTCGCCGAGCAGGCCGCGGAGGCCGGGCTGGAGCTGCCGGACTCCGACGACGACACCGAGGACTGGGGCAAACCGGAGTCCGAGATCACCGCCGCGGTCGACGTCACCCCCTACCTGGAGTACAAGCGCCGCGCCATGCGGGCACACGCCAGCCAGATCAGCGAGGCGTCCTTCTTCCTGGCCATGCCGGACGAGGCGTTCCGGTTCGGGTTCGGCACCGAATGGTTCATCCGTGACGGCCAGGGCCCCGGCATCACCGAGACCGACCTGCTCGCCGGCCTCTGAATCCGGCACGCC
>DAITAE010000328.1:0-5793 GCA_036824445.1 Streptosporangiaceae bacterium
CCGCAGGCCCGGCGCAGGACCTCGTTATGCCGCCGCAGCTCAGCGTCGTACCCGCCATGGCTCGCAGGCTGCTGCTGATCGGCGTTGATCATGGACAGCACCCCGCCATCAGCCCGCAGGCCGGCCAGGGCGCCGGCGACCGGCGGGAATCAGTCCCTGCCCGGCGGCGTATGCGTCGAGGCGGTCCGCCAGCTCGTGCGGGTGGCTCAGCGCCGGGGTGTGCCCGCCGTCGATCTCGTCGGGGGTGATGCCCAGCCGCTCGCGGGCGACGCGGCGAAGGAAGCCGGGAGGGAACAGGCGGTCATCACGGCAGATCAGGACCCGTGTGGGTACGTCCGGCCAGGCCCGTAGCGGGGAAGGTTCCCCCAGCCGGGTCTCCGACTGGCCGCGTGCCCGCTTGAGCGCCTCGGCGGCCAGCTCCGGCGGGACATCCTGGTAGAACAGGGCGATGGCATCGTCGTACCGTCCCCTCGGCTCTTTCTCATATCCCGTAGCGGACAAGTAGCCGGCGGGCGCCTCGCCCGGCGCGGGGATCATGGGCGCGACCAGGACGAGCAGTTCTACCCGCACCCGGTCGCAGACGAGCGGGGCGGTGAAGCCGCCCAGCGATTGCGCGACGACGACCAGACCGGTCCTGTCGCCAGCCGCGGCGGCCACGGCGTCGGCGTACTCGGGCAGGCCGGCCGAGTCGTCGTTACAGGGAAGATCCGGAGCTACGGTGTCATGGCCCCGCTCGCGCAGTTCGGCCGCCACCAGATGCCAGTACCAGCCGACATCGCCGGCGCCGTGGATGAAGACGAATGCAGCCACCCAGCCTCCTTCCGCTGCTCCGATCCCGACCGAGACCGCCACCTGCTCGTCCGGCCCGGGCGCGTTCCGAGGGGCGCGGTTCCGGTTGCATGATCAGGCTAGGCGACGGTACCGGCATTCCCGGGTACACCGCCGGACTGGCCACGGGCGGTGGCGATACGTGACCGGGCGCGAGCGAGCTGTCGTGCTCCCGCGTGTTGAGCACCCAGTGCGCGCTTTTGGGAGCGTCGCGCGCTTGTGTGTCGGGCATCCGCCGTCTCTGGCTCGGCAGGGTAGCGGCGCTCGAATATTCTGCCCCCGAGACCGCTGTGGTCATGCTGGCCGTCCGTCTTGCGGACGGTCGGCACTGAGACGACGCCGACGGGGAGGACTGTACCGATGGGATGGCTGGAGGGTGACGCAGCGCTAGTGACCGGGGGAGGTTCAGGGCTCGGTTTGGCACTGGTGGAGCGCTTTGTGGACGAAGGAGCGCGCGTAGCGGTTTTCGATCGATCCCAGGAGCGGGTCGATGCTGTGGTGGAACGGCTGGGTGAGGCGGTCGTCGGCATCGTCGGAGATGTAACCACGGTGGCTGACAATGAACGGGCGGTGGCTACAGCGGTAAATGCCTTCGGCAAGCTGGATACCTTTGTCGGTAACGCGGGCATTTTCGACTACTTCGCCGACCTCATGGGAAGCCCAGCCGATGCGTTGGGGCGTGCGTTTGACGAGGTGTTTGCCATCAACGTGAAGGGCTATCTGCTCGGGGCCAAAGCGGCCGCTCCTCACCTGCTCAATTGTGACGGCTGCATTATTCTGACCGCATCGATGTCATCGTTCTATGCGGGTACAGGGGGGATCGTATACACGGCTTCCAAGCACGCGGTCGTCGGCCTCGTCAGGCAGCTGGCCTACGAGCTGGCCCCTCGCGTTCGGGTCAACGGGGTCGCTCCAGGCCCAGCGATCACCGACGTTCGGGGACCACGGGCACTCGGGCTCGACCAGCAAACCTTGTCAGCGGTGCCAGGTATCGATGAGCTAGCGCGGGCGGCGTTGCCATTGCAGTTCCTGGCCTCACCGGAGGACTACACCGGACATTACGTGCAGCTCGCGTCGCGGGCCAATGCCCGAGCGACGACGGGGGAGGTCATCAGTTGTGACGGTGGCCTCGGGGTGCGGGGGCTGCAGCAGCCGGCCGGTGGGGTCAGCAGACGTTGAGTTGATGGGCTCGCGATTAGCTCCTGCCGAGGGCCAGATCGATTGCCTCGGCCGTCGTCAATTGCCGCCCCGCGGACAGCTCACGTTCGGCAAGATCGGTGCCGAGCTTGTCTGCGATCGCCGTTCGTATAGGATTCAGCTCGCGCTCCTCGCGCGGTGAGCACACGGCGCCGAGTGTGGCACGCAATTGCTGGGCTGCACCTAGCAGACGGGCGGCCCGCTGGTGCCCATCAGAGGCGACCACTGCGGCCGCTGTACCTTCCAGAGAATTTGCTATGCCAAGTGAATCCGCAATCTGGGCGCGCAGGGCCAGCGAACGCGCGTTCAAGGCGGCGGCCCGGGAAAGGTCACTCTCGGCGATTGCGACATCCGCGAGGCCCCGAAGAGCGAGGGCTTGGATACGCGGCGATGACGACGCTTCCGATTCGGTGAGGTCCGTCTGGTAGGCGGTTCGGGCCTGCTCCAGGTCGCCCGTCGCCCGAGCCACTTCTCCTTGCACCCAGCAGTGGGTGACCCGTCTCATGGTATGCATGAGTGGCTTGAGCGCCAGCAGCTCTTCGACGAGCCGTCCGGCCTCGTCGAAGCTCGTTTGATCGAGGGCCAAACATGCTTGTGTGCACAAGACTCCCGCGATCTCGGCCGGTGCGGCCAACTGACGTGCGAGCCCAAGCGACCGGTCGAGAAGCTGGTGGGCTTCGCCATAGGCGCCTTGGCACGCGGAAAGCTCGCCCATGAGCCGGAGCGCACCAGCCCAGACCCGTTTGTTGTCGGTGGCTGCGGCGGCCGAAACGGCCTCCGCCGCGCACGTTCGGGCTTCGTCGTACTCGCCGCTCAGGAAGCCGATCCAGCCAAGGTCAGCAAGGAGCGAGGCTCGGCCCGACTGGTCGCCGATCTCGCCAGCGAGCTGCAGCGCCTCTGCGTACTGGTCTCGAGCAAGGGCGTAGCGCCCCATCCAGAGGTTCATCTCCGCCGCGGAGCTGAGAAGCAAGCGACGCGTTTGCTCATCGCGCCCCTCCGAGGCGACGGCCAGCCCCTCCTCAAGAAGCTCGGCACAGCGTTGCTGGTTACCCCGTGCGCCCGCGGAGATTGCCAGGCTGCGTAGCACGGTCGCGGCGACACGGCTGTCGCCTGCCTTCCGGCTGGCATCCAGGGCCTCAGTCCACATCGCCTCCGCTTCGTCCTGGCGGGACCTGCGGAAGGCGATGTAGCCCAGGCCGGACAGGCTTTGAGCCAAGATATCGACGTTCCCGGCGGCGCGAGCCCAGGTGTGTGCCCCTTCAAGCAGCGCCTCTGACCTGTCGTAGTCGCCGCGCAGCAGGAACATGCTGCCGGCAGCCACCAGCGCTTGGCCCAGGTGCGGCACATCGCCGGACGCCTGTTGCAAGAGCTCCTCAAAGTACCCGCATGCCTCCTTCCAGTTGCCATGCGATGTCCAGAACGGTGCCAATGCGGTGGCGAGCCGCAGCCCACGGTCGACTGCGCCCGTCTCGACGCTGTGGTCCAGCGCACGGCGGAAGTTCTCCTGGTCAGCCTCCAAGGACCGCATGAGACGCCCGCGGCCGGGCCCAGCCAGCTGGGGCTCGGTCAGCTCAGCTAGATCCAAGAACCATGCCAGGTGCCGACCGCGCAGTTCAGCCTGCTCGCCAGTGCCTATAACTTTGTCGGCTGCGTAGGCCCGAATCGTTTCCAGGAGCCGGTAGCGCTGGCTGTCGCCTTGTCCGGTGACTACGACGAGCGACTTGGCGGCCAGGTTAGTGACCAGGTCCAGGATGTCGCCGGGATCCAGGCCGGGGCCGGTGGTGACCGCCTCGGCGGCTTCCAAGCTGAAACCTCCCGCGAAAATGGAGAGTCGGCAGAACACGGCACGTTCGAGGTCGCTTAGCAGGCCGTAGCTCCAGTCGATGGCGCCGGCAAGTGTCTGCTGGCGAGGCTGGGCGGTGCGGGGCCCGCGGCTGAGGAGGCCGAAACGATCATCGAGGCGGGTGGCGATTTGGGTCAGGCTCAGCATGTCGGCCCGGGCGGCTGCCAGTTCCAGGGCGAGAGGAATGCCGTCGAGGCGGGAGACGATCTCGGCCAGGGCGGCTATGTCCTCTTCGCTCACCACCAGGTCGGCCCGGACCGCCCGGGCTCGCTCGAGGAACAGCCTGGCCGACTCCGAACCCATGACCACGTCGGGCGAGGCGCCCTGATCGGGGAGGGACAGAGACGGCACCCGCCAGATCTGTTCGCCCGGCAAACCGAGGGTTTCGCGGCTTGTGGCCAGGATCCGTACGCCGGACCCCGCTCTGAGCAGGTGTTCCACCAAGACGGCGCAGGCTTGGATGAGGTGCTCACAGTTGTCGACCACGATCAGCAACTCCCGGTGGGCCACGAAGCCCTCCAGGGTGTCGAACACCGGTCGTCCCGGTTCCTCTCGTGCGCCGAGGGCGTGAATGACGGTCTGGCCGACCAGCTGAGGGTCTGACAGGGGGGCTAGGTCCACGAACCACACCCCGTCGGCGAAAAACTCGAGCTTCCGGGAGGCCACTTCAAGAGCTAGGCGGGTCTTACCGCATCCGCCGGCCCCGGTGAGCGTGACCAGACGGCCAACGACCAGCAGCTCCTCTACCTCGGCGGTCTCCCGCTCCCTGCCTACAAAGCTGCTGAGGCTCGCGGGCAGGTTATGAACCTCCACCGCAGACGCCCGCGGGGGCGGAAAATCCCGGGGCAGATCCGGATGACAGACCTGAAACAGCATGACCGGAGTGTCAAAGTCTTTGAGACGGTACGCTCCCACCTGCTGCATCGAAGAGGCCGGGAGCGCTTCTGTCGCCGCCGCGGCTGTCGCGTCCGATACGAGGACCTGTCCTCCGTGAGCCGCGCTGGCCACGCGGGCGGCCTGGTGAACGGCCAGTGCCACATACCTCCCGTTCAACGGGGTTGCCTCACCGGTGTGCAGCCCCATGCGGACACGGACAGCCACGTCGGAGGGCCAAGGCTCGGTGAGCAGGGCACGCTGTCCTGCGAGGCACGCAGCGACAGCCGACTTGGCCCCCCCGAACGCGAAGAACAACCCATCGCCCTCGCAGTCCACCTCCGCGCCACCATGGCTGGCCACCGCGCCCCTGAGGAGCTCCCGATGCCTCTCCAGTACCCCGGCGTATCGGTCCCCGATACGGCGAAGCAACCGAGTCGATCCCTCGATGTCAGTGAACAGGAAGGTCACGGTCCCGCCGGGCAAGGGGGAACGGAAGCGTGGCCGGGCCGGATTGTCTGTGCTCCGAGCTGAGCGGCGTGCTCTCATTTCGAGATCCGGCGGAAGCTCTGCAGGCCCCTGCGGATTTGATTTCTCGTGCACGATGGCCTCGTGGGCTTACAAGCCGACCGTCGCTAGGACCGGTTCGACGGAGTGGAACCTGATCCCCCTCACCCGATCAGGTCTGGGCCTGGCGCCTACGCCCCCCGCTTCGCATTATGCCCGGCAACGTGCGTGCCTCTCCAGTGCGGTCAGCACCACCACAACAGCGCGTCTCCAGAACCGGCTGGCGGGTCCTCAACTTGGCGCCGTCATCCCATCACCGGGGCAGCGGCCTTGAGCCGGTCCCGCCCCGACGGTACAAACAAGGAGCGCTACTGCTGGTCAGCAATGTGGGAACCATAAGATCGGCTGGCGTTCGCTCCCAGACCGGAGGCCTGGACCAAGCCCAGGCAGCCGACACTCATACGAAACCTGGCTGCGACGTGCAGCTTTGTGGTCGGGGTGGCCGGATTTGAACCGGCGGCCTCTTCGTCCCGAACGAAGCGCGC
>DAITAE010000825.1:0-1728 GCA_036824445.1 Streptosporangiaceae bacterium
TGGATATCCTGCCCGGGCTCGTGCACCGGTTCGACCCGGCCACCGGCGGCGACGACGTCTTCCGCGTGGGAAAGCCGACCGGGTCCGCCGGCCTGCGCCGCGGCGGCGGCCTCGTCCTCGCCGTCGAGGACGGCTTCGCCCTGCTCGACCCGGACTGGCAGCGGCTCGACCAGGTCGCCGTCATCGAGCATCAGGGCCCGCGCGCCCGGTTCAACGAGGGCAAGTGCGACCCGGCCGGCCGCTTCCTGGCCGGCACCATGGCCTATGACGAAACCGCGGGGGCCGGATCGGTGTACCGGCTGGACCCGGACCTGGCAGTGACGAAGCTACTGGACGGCGTCACGATCTCGAACGGGCTGGCGTGGACCGCCGACGGGGCCACGATGTATTACATCGACTCGCCGACGCAGGGAGTGGACGCCTTCGACTACGACCCCGGGACCGGGCGGCTGGCGAACCGGAGGCGGGTCGTGGACATACCCGAGGCCGCCGGCCTGCCGGACGGCATGACGCTCGATGCGGACGGGTGCCTGTGGGTCGCGCTGTACGGCGGGTCGGCGGTCCACCGGTACTCGCCCGACGGCCGTCTCGACGCCACGCTGTCCTTTCCGGCCACGAACATCACCTGCCCGGTCTTCGGCGGCCCGGGGCTCGGCGTGCTCTACGTGACCAGCGCACGCGACGGCCTCGACGAGCGGCAGCTGGCGGCCCAGCCGCACGCGGGGGCGGTGTTCGCGGCCGACGTGGGTGCCCACGGCCTGCCGGGGCTGAGGTTCGCTGGCTGATGCCGCGATAGACGGGACGGAGCCGGATGGAAGTCGCTGACGGAATTCACCGCATCGAGACGCCGCTGGGGGACCGGGTCAACTGTGTCTACCTGTTCCTGGGCACCCGGTCGGCGCTGCTGTTCGACACCGCCATCGGCCCCGCGGTCGCCTCCCATGTGGCGCCGTATCTCGCCAAGGCGGGCGTCGAACCGGCGCGGATCCGTTACGTCGTCAACAGCCACTGCGACTGGGATCACCACGGCGGCAACGGTGCGGTGCGCGACCTGGCTCCGGCGGCGGTGCTGTGCTGCCACGAACTGGACCGGCCGCTTGTCGAGGATGCCGACCTGCTCTTCGCGCGCCGTTACGACGAGCTGGCCGCGGACGGCATCACCGAGCCCGCCGCGACCCGGCGCTTTGTCGCAGCCAACACCCGCCAGGTGCCGATGGATCTTGGCCTCAGCGGGGGCGAGCGGTTCTGCCTCGGCAGCGGCTGGGCCGTCGACCTGCTCCACACCCCGGGGCACTCGCGCGGGCACGTGAGCATCCATGATCCGCGCAGCCGCACCGCGGTGGTCGGGGACGCCGTGCTCGGAGACGCCGTGCTGCTCGCCGACGGCAGCCCGGCGTTCCCGCCGACCTACCGGTACGTCGACACCTACCTCGCCACCGTCCACCTGCTGCAGGCGATCGGGCTGGACCTGCTGCTGACCGCCCATTACCCGGTCTATGCCGGGCCGGATGCCGCCGAGTTCCTCGCGGAGACGAGGGCCTTCGCCGACCGGGCCGAGGCCGCGCTGCGCAGGGAACTCGCCGTGGCCGGGAAGCCGGTGACGATGCGAGCGCTGACCGAAGCGCTCGGCCCGGCGCTGGGCCGGTGGCCCGGCGACGCGAACCAGTTCCTCTCCCAGCCGCTGCTGGGTCACCTGGAGCGGCTGGAGCGGTACGGGCTCGTTCACCG
>DAITAE010000329.1:0-5752 GCA_036824445.1 Streptosporangiaceae bacterium
CCGGGCGCTGACCCGCCGGCGGAACACGTAGTAGGTCCAGGCCTGGTAGATGAGTACCACCGGCAGCAGAATGATCGCGACGACGCTCATCACCTTGAGCGGGTACGCCGGGGAAGCGGTGTTGTTCGCGGTCAGGTTGTTGGCCGCGTTGGTGGACGAAACCATCACGTTGGGGTACAGGCCGACGAAGATCGCCACGATGGCGGAGGCCATGGTGACCGTGGTCGCGGCGAAGGCGAAGCCGTCGCGCTGCTCGTAGACCAGCCAGAACGCGGCGAGGACGGCGAGGACGGCCAGCAACTCGATCGGGTTGAGGAAGAACGTGTCGCTGTGCGCCACGTGGGTCCAGATCGCGAACCCGATGACGGCGGCGGTGGTGACCGGGGCGATCCGGCGGGCCAGGTGCCGGCTGCGCTCGTGCATGTCTCCCGTGGTCTTCAGCGACAGGAACGTCGCGCCGTGCAGCGCGCAGATCAGCACCAAGGTGACCCCGGTGAACACCCCGTAGGGCTGGAACAGGTCCCAGAACGATCCGGTGTAGTTCTGGGCGGAGTCGATCGGGAGCCCGTTCAGGAGGTCGCCCAGGGCCACGCCGATGATCAGCGGGGCCAGCACGCTGCTGACGGTCAGCAGCCAATCCCAGGTGCGCCGCCAGTGCAGGCTGTCCCGCTTGCCGCGGTACTCAAACGACAGGCCGCGGGCGATGAGCGCGGCCAGCAGCAGCACCAGCGCGAGGTTGAAGGCCGAGAACATGGTGGCATACCAGCCGGGGAACGCGGCGAACATGGCGGCCCCGGCCACGATCAGCCAGACCTCGTTGCCGTCCCACAGCGGCCCGATCGTGTTGATCGCGGCCCTGCGCTCCGCGTCGTCCCTGCCGACGGCACTGTGCAGCATGCCGACGCCGAAGTCGAACCCCTCCAGGATGAAGAACCCGGTCCACAACACCGCGATGACGATGAACCAGAACGGGATCAGATTGCTCATCGTGACCTCAATACTGGACGGCCGGCACCGGCTCGTCAGCCTCGGCCGGGGCGCGCGCGGGGGGGAGCTGCTGGCGGGAGTACCGCAGCATCAGCAGCAGGTCGATTGTGCCGATCGTCGCGTATATCAGGATGAATGCGATCAGGCTGATCCAGATCCAGGTGGTGGACACCGTCGGTGAGATCCCGTTCTTGGTCAGCATGATGCCCTGCACGATCCATGGCTGGCGGCCGGACTCGGTGAGGAACCAGCCCGCGGTGTTCAGCAGGAACGGCAGGACCACGGACCAGACCGCCACCCACAAAAACAGCCGGGACGTGGCGAGCGTTTTTCGCCGGATCAGCCACACCCCCCACAGCGCGATGAGGAAGACCAGGACCGCGAGGTAGGCCATCACCCGCATGGCCCAGTACTGGATGAACACGTTCGGCACGTAGTAACCCGGCCCGTACTTCTGGGAGTACTGGTTCTGCAGCGGGGTGAGCCCGACCACCTTGCCGTTCCAGGAGTTGGTCGCCAGCAGCGACAGCAGGTGCGGGATCGCGATGATCTCGGTCGGGGTCTGGTCGTTGTTGCCGCCGCCGATCTGGAACAGCGAGAACGAGCACGGCTGGCAGGTGGTCCACTGCGCCTCCGCGGCCGCGATCTTCATCGGCTGGTACTTGGCTTCGATCACCCCCAGCTCGTCGCCCACCAGCATGGTGAACAAGATCGCCGGGAGCAGCACGATCAGCGCGAGCCGGGCCGAGGCGGTGAACACCTCCGGTTCCCTACCGTGCCGCAGCTGCCAGGCCGACACCGCCAGCATGACTGCGGCCCCGGTGACCAGCGACGCCAGCAGCACCTTCGCGTAGCCCCACACGAACACCGGATTGGTGAACAGCGCCCAGATGTCGTTCAGCTGCGGCTTGCCGCCCACCATCTTGTAGCCGACCGGGTGCTGCATCCACGAGTTGGCCGCCATGATGAACGCCGCCGACAGAACGGTGCCGAGCGAGACCGCCCAAATCGTCAGCAGGTGCACCCGCCGCGGCAGCTTGTCCCAGCCGAACAGCCACAGCCCCAAAAACGTCGACTCCAGGAAGAACGCGGCGAGACCCTCCATCGCCAGCGGGGCGCCGAACACGTTGCCGACCAGCCGCGAGTACGCCCCCCAGTTCATCCCGAACTGGAACTCCTGCACCAGCCCGGTCACCACGCCGATCGCCACATTGATGACCAGCAGCGTGCCGAAGAACCTGGTCAGCCGCAGATACTGATCGTTCTTGCTGCGATACCACGCCGTCTGCAACAACGCGGTCAAAAACGCCAGCCCGATCGTGATCGGGACGAAGAAGAAGTGATTGACCGTCACGAACCCGAACTGCCACCGCGCGAGGTCAACGTTCATCGGCCGCTTCCCATCCGGTCTCTGGCTTAGCGGTGGTGAGCATCACTGGTGACCACTGTCACCAGTGGGGCCAACGCCCGGCATCACCCCGTCAGGGTGGTTGCCGCCGGGCCGGGGCCGCCAGCCTCACCCCGAACGGGGGATGCCGCGCGCGGGGATCGGCAATGATATTGGCAGGGTGACTGAACATTATGACGTGATCATCATCGGGTCCGGGGCGGGCGGGGGGACCCTCGCGCACGCCCTCGCCGGCTCGGGCAGGTCGATTCTGCTGCTGGAGCGCGGGGATTTCCTGCCCCGTGAGACAGACAACTGGGATCCGCGGCCGGTGTTCGTGGACGGGAAATACATCTCCAAAGACACCTGGTTCGACGCTGGTGGCAAGCCGTTCCAGCCGCAGGTGCACTATTTCGTCGGCGGGGCGACCAAGATGTACGGCGCCGCGCTGTACCGGCTGCGCCCGGCCGATTTCGGGGAGATCCGGCACGTGGATGGGGTCTCCCCGGCATGGCCGCTGGGCTATGACGACTTCGAGCCGTGGTACTCGGCGGCCGAGCAGCTGTACCAGGTGCACGGCAACGGCGGCGAGGACCCGACCGAGGGGCACCGGAGCCAGCCCTACCCATGGCCGGCGGTCTCGCACGAGCCGCGGATCGCGCAGATACACGATGGACTGGCCAAGGGCGGCTACCGCCCGTTCCACGCACCGTGCGGGATCATGCTGAACGAGGCGCACCGGCCGTCCAGCATCTGCATCCGCTGCACCTGGTGCGATGGCTACCCGTGCCTGGTGCACGCCAAGTCCGACGCCGAGGTGATCGCGGTCCGGCCGCTGCTGGGCCGCGACAACGTCACCCTGGTCACCGGCGCCGAGGTGACCAGGCTCGAGACCGATCCCTCTGGCCGCAGCATCACCGGGGTGGAGGTGGCCCGCGACGGGGAGCGGGAGGTCTACACCGGCGACATCGTCGCGGTCTCCGCTGGCGCGGCCAACAGCGCCAAGATCTTGCTCAACTCGGCGAGTGACAAGCACCCGCGAGGGCTGGCGAACGGGTCGGACCAGGTGGGGCGCAACTACATGTTCCACAACTGCAAGGCGGTCGTGGCACTGGCGAAGGAGAAGAACGACACGGTCTTCCAGAAGACGCTGGGGATCAACGACTTCTACTCCGCCACCAAGGACTACCAGTGGCCGATGGGCAATATCCAGATGATCGGCAAGTCCAACGCCGAGGCCATGCGCGGCGAAAAACCCAAGCTCACCAAGCTGTCCCCGGAATGGACGCTCTCCGACGTGGCCGGGCACGCGGTGGACTTCTGGCTCACCACCGAAGACCTGCCCCTGCCCGGCAACCGCGTCACGACCGACGGTGACGGCAACGTCCACCTGGCCTACACCCCGACCAACGACGCCGAGGCCTTCCGGTTGTATGGCGAGCTGAGGAAGATCTTGAACCACACCGGGATGGCCGAGCACCACGTGCTGCGCAAGAACTTCTACATGGACATGAGCATCCCGGTGGCGGGCTGCGCCCACCAGGCCGGCACCGCACGGTTCGGCACCGACCCCGCCACCTCGGTCCTCGACGTCAACTGCAAGGCGCACGAGCTCGACAACCTCTACGTGGTGGACACCAGCTTTTTCCCGAGCATCGGCGCGGTGAACCCGGCGCTCACCGCGATGGCGAACGCCATCCGGGTCGGCGAGCACCTGCAGGCGCGGCTGGGATAGCGCGGCGGCCCGGTGCGGGATGGGCGTCCCGCGGCCCGCTCGGGGATTCAGGGAGGACGGTGTGACGGCATGAGCGCAGCGGCGGCGACCGGGCCTGCCCGGTGGAAGATGGCCGCTGTCACGCTGGCGGCCGGCCTGCTCGCGGTCGGCTGCGGATCGGGCGGCCTTTACGGCGGCGGGTCCAGCGGGAGCACCTCGGCCGCCGCGTCCTCACCGGCGCCGAGCCCGACGTCGGCGCTGTGCCAGGACGCGGCCGCGCTGCACGCCTCGCTGAACAAGCTCACCCACGTCAGCGTCGGCCCGGGCGCCGGGGATGAGATCAAGACGGACCTGGCCGACGTCAAGGAGAAGCTGAACGCTGTCAGGGCGCAGTCGCACGGCGAATTGCAAGCCCAGACCAACGCCCTGAAGACCGCGCTGCTCAAGCTCCAGGGCGCGGCGTCGACTCTTTCCGCCAACCCCAGCGCCAGTGCGGTGTCGGACGTGGTGGGTGCGCTGCGCGAGGTCACCTCCTCGGGAAGCACCCTGCTCGCAGCGCTGAGCAAGAAGTGCCCGTCCGCATCCGCCACACCCGGCATGTAACCCCTGCCCGGCAGGAGCCGGAGCCGTGCCGTCCGCCGCGCTGGCGACGGCTTGACGGTACGGGACGCTCCTCACCCCTGTGGGGTGAGGACGCGGCGCAGATCGGTCGTTACGGTCGCACCGTAGGTCAGAACTGGGCCGTGCAGTCTTGATCACGGGAGGTCGGGCACCGGTGAGCACGTTTCCGCCTATTGCCGAGTATGGGTTGCTGTCGAATTGTGAGCAGAGTTGCCTGGTCGCCCCGGATGGGTCGGTGGAGTGGCTGTGCCTGCCGCGCCCGGATTCGCCGAGTGTGTTCGGGGCGCTGTTGGACCGGGCGGCTGGTTTGTTCCGGTTCGGCCCGAGTAATGCGCAGGTCCCGCAGCACCGGCGGTATGTGCCGGGGACGATGGTGCTGGAAACGACGTGGCAGACGCCTACCGGGTGGATGACGGTGCATGATCTGCTGGTGATGGGCCCGGTGCAGGACGAGGGGCGGAGGCCAGACTACCGCCGGGCGCCGACCGATACCAGCGCCATTGGCGCCCTGGTCCGGATCGCGACGTGCATCAGCGGCCACGTGGAGGCGATGGTGAACTGCGGCCCGCTGTTCAACTACGGGACCGCTGGCGGTACGTGGAGCTACCGGGGCGAGGGGTATGACGCGATGACGGTCGCCCCGGCGGAGGGGGATGTGCGGCTGGAGCTGGCGGGCAGCATCCAGCTGGGCGTGCTGGGGGCGCGCGCCTACGGCCGGACCACGCTTACCCAGGGCCAGTCGGCGTTTGTGGTGCTGTCGTGGGGGGATGCGAAGGTCCCGGCCAGTCATGAGGAGGCGTCCGCCGCGCTGGACACCACGGTCGATTTCTGGCGCGACTGGCTGGCCACGGCCACGATCCCGGACCATCCGTGGAAGCCCTATCTGGACCGCAGCGCGCTGACCCTCAAGGCGCTCAGCTACAAGCCCACTGGCGCGATCATGGCGGCGGCGACGACGTCGTTGCCGGAGACGCCCGGCGGGGCACGCAACTGGGACTACCGGTTCACCTGGATCCGGGACTCCTCGTTCATGCTCCGCGCGC
>DAITAE010000330.1:0-5747 GCA_036824445.1 Streptosporangiaceae bacterium
ACCGCGGCCGCCGCGAAGGCGACGATGGCGCCGATCAGCATGATCTGTCCCATCTTCCAGAACGCGTAGGCGTTCAGGAGCAGGCCGCGCAGCGTCTCACCGCGGAACATGGTCTGCACCTGTTCGGCCAGCGCGGTGTTCTTCGGGTTGGCCAGCGCCGCCGCGGACAGCTGCGCGTACGTCTTGCCGCCGCCGATCTCCCGCAGGTGCACGGCGATGAAGTGGTCCGCATACGCCTGCGCCTGTGCGCCGGTGGTCATCTGCTGGCCGGCGTAGGCCGTCATGGCCTGGGCGTCGGTGGCAGGCAGCGCCTTGATCGCCCCGCTGCTTGCGGGCGGGAAGTAAATCTTCTGGGCGGCGAGCTGGGTGTGCACCTGGTCGTTGACGAAGCCGTGCCCCCAGAGCAGCAGCCCACCCGCGACGAGCAGGACCACTGCGAGGATGAGCCCGCCGATGACGGCCAGCGCGTCGAAGGTCTTGCGGCGCATTGTGAAAGCCTCCTCGTATCGGAGCCGGGCCCGGTGGGGCCTGGCTATACCGTTACCTGAAGCTTCGCGCCAGCCGTGAATGGCCGGCAGGGGCCCGGGTCACCAGCAGGCAGGGACTTCGGTCACCGGCTGAATGGCCGGAGGTCCCGGGTCGCGGAGCCGGCGGAATGAACTGGCGGAACGGGAACAGAACGGCCGGGGGAATGGGCCTACGGCGGCGCGCAGGTCAGTGAAGGCGGCGGGTCCACTGGGGCTCGACGGCTGACCACGCCTGTGTCCAGCCGGCCAGCCGCCGCCGGTCCAGGACGTGGCCGAGGACTCCCGTGACGGCCAGCAGCAGCAGCGCCAGCACGACGGGTGCGAGGACCGCCATCATCAGTACCCAGCCGCGGACCTGCCTGTGCAGCAGCGAGGGCGGCACGGTCAGCGCGCCGGACCGGTCGAGCCACACCTGAACGGTGCTGCCCGCCCGGCTGCCGGGCGGCGCTTGCACATAACCGGTGCGCGCGGAACCCCCGGGCCCCGCCCACCGTGCCTTCGCCAGCCCGAGGCCCAGCGTGATCTGCTGGTCAGGACCGCTGGGAACGCCGCGGAGCAGGGTGGCCGTGACCAGGTGATCGCCCGCCAGCCGCGCATCGACGGCGGCGGCCGCGACGGACCCGGCCCAGTGCCCAGCGCCCCACCCGGCCAGCGGTGCGCCGACCAGGAACGCCAGCACGAGGGCGATCCGGATCCACGCCTCGGCCCGGTCCGTGCCGCGCCGCAGCGGATTGGCATCCAGCCCGAGCCGCCGCGCGAGCGATGCCGTCCAGTTGGCTGAGATCTGCATCCCCCGCACCTCCATCACCTTCTCCGGGAGGCGGACCGGGCCCGGGCGCCGGGTGGGACATCGGCCGGCACCGTCGTTATGCATGGTAGTTGTCAAAACCCCGGCACGCATGGCTCCGGGATATCGGTGCAGGTTACGGTGAGGGATACATCCGTTTGGCGAGCCACACGGGAGACCCGCCGGTGGATCCAGAGCCCCGCCCCGTCCTGCCCCAGCTCCGCCTTGACGACCTGCTCGCCGAGCTGCAGTCCAGGCTCCAGGCGGTGCTGGCCACCCGCGACCGGGTCCACGTCCTGCTGGAGGCCGTCGTCGCGGTCGGTGGCAACCTGGACCTGGAGATCGTGCTCCGCAAGATCATCGAGACCGCGGTGCCGCTGGTCCAGGCCCGCTACGGCGCCCTCGGCGTGATCGGCGACGACGGCCGGCTGACCGAGTTCATCCCGGTCGGCCTGGACGAGGCGCAGATCGCCGCGATCGACCACTGGCCGGAGGGGCACGGGCTGCTCGGAACGCTGATCCGGGACCCCCGCCCGCTCCGCATGTCCGACCTGTCGGCTCACCCGGAGTCGTACGGCTTCCCGCCGGGCCACCCGGCGATGCGGTCATTCCTCGGGGTGCCGATCCGGATCAGGGATGAGGTCTACGGCAACCTCTACCTCACCGAGAAGCAGGGCGGTGGGCCGTTCGACGAGGAGGACGAGACGCTGGTGGTCGCGCTTGCCGCGGCGGCCGGTGTGGCGATCGACAACGCCCGCCTGTACGAGGAAGCCCGCAGGCAGGAGCGGTGGCTGCGGGCGACAGCCGATGTCACTCGCGAACTGCTGTCCGGGACCGAGCCCACGCAGGTGCTGACGCTCGTCACCCAGCAGGCTCTGGCGTTGTCCGGCGCCGACCTGGTGGCGCTCGCGGTGCCGGCCGGTGACCAGAAACGGCTCGTCAACACCCACGCGGCGGGGGATGGCGCCGACGGGGCCCTGGGACTGGTGCTTCCGGTCGCCGCGTCGATGTCCGGGCAGGTCCTGACCTCGGGTGAGGCGGTGGTGCTGGAGGATTTCCGCAACGACGGCCGGGTGAACCCGATCGCACGCGAGCACATGCCGCTGGGGTGGGCGATTCTTCTGCCGCTGGGGGCGCCGGGAGACGTGCGCGGTGTGCTCACGGTCGGCCGCGATCCCGGGTCGCTGCCGTTCCCGCCGCAGGCGGTCGAGATGGTCACCACGTTCGCGGCCCAGGCCGGGATCGCCCTGGAACTGGCCGAGCACCGCCATGACTCAGCCCGGCTCGCGGTGCTCCAGGACCGGGAACGGATCGCCCGCGACCTGCATGACCTGGTGATCCAGCGGCTCTATGCGACCGGGATGTCGCTGCAGGGCGCGCTGCCGCTGATTACCCGGCCGGATGTGGCAGACCGGGTCAGCAGCGCCGTCGATGCCCTGGACGAGACGATCCGGGAGATCCGGTCGGCCATCTTCTCGCTGCAGTCGCCCAGCGACCCGAAGCGGGTCGGCCTGCGGACGAAGATCCTGGACGTGGTGGAGGAGATGACCGCGCCACTCGGGTTCGCCCCGTCGCTGCGGCTCGTCGGGCCGCTGGATGAGGAGGTGCCCGGCGAGGTCGGCGAGCATCTGCTCAGCGCGCTGCGGGAGGCACTGTCGAACGCGGCGCGGCACGCGGGCGCCAGCAGCGTGGACGTGACCGTCGACTGCGGCACCGACCTGGCGCTGCTGGTCCGCGACAACGGCACCGGGCTGGGCCGCAGCACCCGGCGCAGCGGCCTGACCAACCTGGCCGAACGGGCCCGTGCGCTGGGCGGTCGGCTGCGGGTAGGACGGGCCGAGGGCGGTGGCACCGACCTGGAATGGCGGGTCGCGCTGCACCGGGAGGCGGAGTCGGCGCGCTAGCGGGTGTCGTCCCCGTGCTCGTCGAAGATCCTGGCGGCATACGCGGCGGCCTGAGCCCGGCGCTCCATGCCGAGCTTGGCGAACAGCGCCGAGACGTAGTTCTTGACCGTCTTCTCGGCGAGAAACATGCGTTCGCCGATCTGCCGGTTGGTCAGGCCCTCGCCGATCAGCTCCAGGATCCGCCGCTCCTGGTCGGTCAGCCCGGACAGGGGGTCGGAGCGCTGCGCCTGCTCACGCATCCGCCGCATGACCCGGGCCGCCGCCTCCGGGTCGAGGAGGGAGCGCCCGGAGGCGACGGTCCGCACCGCACCGACCAGGTCGGTGCCGCGGATCTGCTTGAGCACATAGCCCGCCGCCCCGGCCATGATGGCGTCGAAGAGCGCCTCGTCGTCGCCATAGGAGGTGAGCATCAGGCACGCCACCTCGGGCATCTTCGACCGGATCTCCCGGCATACGGTGACCCCGTTGCCGTCCGGCAGGCGCACGTCGAGCACCGCCACATCGGGCTTGAGCGCGGGGATCCGGGCCAGGGCCGATTCGGCGGTGCCCGCCTCCCCGATCACGGTGATGCCGGGATCGGCCTCGAGCACGTCGCGGACGCCCCGCCGGACGATCTCGTGATCATCGAGCAGGAACACGGCGATCTGCCCGCGATCGCCGCCCGCCTCGTCCATCCGCCTTCCGCCCCCTTCGCGCAGCCCCTAGCCTGGTACCGGCCCGGCCTATCCACGATAGTCCCGCGGGCAGGCCGGTCCAGGGACCATCGTCCCGCCGCCGACGGCGAAAGTCCCGGTAGTAGACGGGGCGATGAGCCTCTGATATGGCTGTCCTAAACGATCTACTCTCAACAGTGGCAGATTGCCTGGACTGGAGGAAGAACGAATGTCTGGCATTGTGGTCGGAGTGGACGGTTCCCCCCACTCCCAGAAAGCTCTCGACTGGGCCATGACCGAGGCCGCGCTTCGGAACGTCCACCTGACCGCGTTGGCGGTCGCCCCGGCTGCCGCCAGCATCTGGGGCATCACCGGGCAGTTCAGCCCGTCCCAGGAGACCGTGGACAAGGTCAGTCATGCAGCCCAGGAAGTAGTTGACAAGGCGGTTTCCCGCCAGGGCTACCAGGACGTGAGCGTGCACGCCGTCGCTGGTGTGCCCGCCGACGAGCTTGTCAAGGCGTCGCAGGACGCTGACCTGCTGGTCGTCGCCGCGCGCGGCGCCGGCGGCTTCGCGAGACTGAGGATGGGCTCGGTCAGCAACCAGGTGTCACATCACGCCACCTGCCCGGTGGTCATCGTGCCGAGCGGTGCGGAGCGCCCATAGCAGGCGGCCGCCTCTGACCGTCCCGGCCAGGCCTGGATAACCTGGGCTTGGCCGGGAGGTCAGCCGGCCGGGGCGCGGTGTGGCGCCGGGCCCCTAACGACGCAGGGAGGCGGCCATGCCACAGCCCGAGGGAACCGAGCTTGCGGAAGTCAGGGCGCGCCGTCAGCGGCTGCGCGAGAAATACCTGCGCCCGCAGTCGGAGCGGCCGCCCACCACCGTGCAGGGCGTGCACCACCTGGCGCTGATCTGCCGCGACGTGGAGGAAACGATCCAGTTCTACCAGGAGTTTCTTGGCTTCCCCCTGGTCGAACTCGTGGAGAACCGCGACTACGCCGGTTCCAGCCACTTCTTCTTCGACATCGGCGACCGCAACCTGCTCGGGTTCTTCGACTTCCCGGGCCACGAGCACCCGGCGTTCACCGAGACCATCGGCGGGGTGCAGCACCTGGCGATCTCCATCTCGCCGGAGCAGTACGACGCGGCGAGGAAGAAGCTCGATGAGGCCGGCGTGGCGTACCTCGGGCCCGACCGCGGGGTCGAGGAGAGCATGTACTTCCGCGACCCCAACGGCGTGGGCCTCGAGCTCTACCGGGAAGAACTCGGCATCTTCAACGGCACCCGGCTGCTCGACTAGGTGCGGCCGGCGCCCACAGGGGCGCGCTCGGTTGCCTGGTCGAACGCCGACGGCGCGGCGCGCACGTCACGGCGTGGCATCAGCAGCAGCGCCACCATGGCGATCACCGCGCAGCCGACCAGGTACCAGCTGATCCACGTGCTGGAGCCGGTCGCGCCGAGGATGGCCGCCGCGATCAGCGGCGCGGGCCCGCCGGTGGCCGCAGTTCCCGCCTGATGACCAGGCGCAGGCCGGACCAGACCTCGTCGATCGCGCAGACCTTGTTGTCGACCAGGCCCGTCGGCAGGGCCACGTCCCGCACCACGTCCTCGGTCATGTCGGTGGGAACCCTGGCGGCCCGTTTCGGCCAGGCGATCCACAGCCCGCAGGCCGGGGCCATCCGCTCCCGCAGGCTGCCCAGCCGCGTCTCCAGTTCGGCCCGCCAGGTCACGAAGAACACGATCACGTCCAGCGGGTCGCTGCCGGACAGGTCCCGCCGGAGCGGTCCGGCGCCGGGCAGCCCGCTGAGGCTGTCGGCAACGGCCGCGGGCCCGCCGAGGACGGCGACCTCGTCCCCGGGCTTGATGCCGAGCTTGCGC
>DAITAE010000826.1:0-1721 GCA_036824445.1 Streptosporangiaceae bacterium
CGCCCCGAAGCGCTTGACCACGCGCTCGACACGAACCGCAAGCACGGAGGAAGCAAGGTCGTTCATTCATCGACCATAGTGGCCACCGAAGGACGGCGAGGAAGCGCCCGGGATTGGGTCCATCCAGGCCAAGGCAAGCCGGTGCCGCGCGCCCCATGACCATGATCGTCGCCCGCAGATCACCCCCGTCCGCAAGATCATCCTGGTCACCGGCGCCCAGGGGATCAGACCGACGGCAGCGACCGGAAGGCCCCGGCTCGGCCAGTCTGCCGCACGCGGAGGGGCTCGCGGGATGGCTGCCAGTGGGCGTCCGTACTACGCTTTTCTTGCACTTCCTGTGGCGAGGTGCCAGCGCTGGGCGAGGAACAAGATGGCAGCAGGTAAAGCGGGCCGCGGGCATCTGAGGGCGTCGCACGCCGACCGCGAGCACGTGATCGGCATGCTGAAGACCGCGTTCGTGCAGGGACGGCTGACCAAGGACGAGCTGGATGCGCGGGTGGGCCGGACGCTCGCATCGCGGACCTATTCGGAACTGGCCGCGCTCACTGCCGACCTTCCCACCGGGCTGACCGCAGCCCGGCCGCCACGCCAGCCGGTCCGGACGCAGCCCCGACCGCCCATGAACACTGCAGCCAAGGTAGGTATATGTGTGGCGGTTGCGGTGGTCGTGCCGACGGTCCTGTCGTTCCTCACCGGTGGTCTCGCGCTTTTTATGTTCGCGCCTTTCTATGTCGTGGCCTTGGTGGCTGCCTGTGCCCAGATACTCATCTCGCGGCATGAGGAGAAGCGTTCTCGCCGTGGGCAGCTACCGCCGCGGCCCATGCAGGGTGGCCAGGTATCCGAGGGTGAGCAAAACGCCAACTCTGGCGATGACTGGGTTCTTTGCGAAGCCAGCCGGGCCGCGCGTGCCCGTCACCTGCCCAGCCATGGCATCGTTCAGCGCATCGTATGGTCACTGGCGGTACGCGGGGACCGGCGAGGGCCTGCGGACCTTCAGATCGTCGCATAACCACTCTGGCCCCTCTTCGGCCGCGTAGGCGACGACCTCAAGGATCAGGTGCCGAACACCGCCGGGAGCGAACGCGGCCGGGTCCTGGCGAATGCGTGCCAGGTGACCGAGGTCCACGACGCTCGGCCAATCGTGGGTGACAGCGCGCCAGGGAGTTCTTGATTCGTTCACCAGGCAAGCATTCCAGCGCCTGCTGGAGAGCCGCGACCGCTGACCTCTACCGGTTTCCGCGGGGCCCATGCGGCGGTGGACGGAGCCGGACTGGCCGAACGCTAGGCGCCCTCCCGTGACGCTTCCGGCGAGAAGAACTTGGCGGGCGCCGGCCAGGCGCGGGTAACGTCGGCTCCGGAGGCGTCAGGGTGCCTGGTGGCCCCCCCGGTCTTCAAAACCGGTGGACGGCGCTTCGCGTCGTCGGCGGGTTCGATTCCCGTCCGCCTCCGCCACGACCCGGCCGTGCGGTGGCGCGTGGCTCCTCGCCGGATGGCCGCCGGGGTGCAGCAGCGCTACGATTTCGTTGCTGAACGCTCTTGGGGGAGGCGCCAGTGACAGGAGAGCCGGGGAACGAAATGGCAGCCGCGGCGAGCCGTGGCCACCTACGGGCATCGCACGCCGACCGCGAGCAGGTGATCGCCGTGCTCAAGGCCGCGTTCGTGCAGGGGCGGCTGACCAAGGATGAGCTGGATGCGCGGGTGGGCCAGACGTTCGCCGCGCG
>DAITAE010000331.1:0-5730 GCA_036824445.1 Streptosporangiaceae bacterium
TCCGCCGAGGATCTCGGCGGCCGTTCACCGGAGCCGGCCTGCGTGTTTGAATCGGCTGGAACGCGTCATAGCGGGAGGCAGCGATGGCCGAGCCGAGCATTCCCCCGGGGTTCGACTTCACCGATCCCGACCTGACCCGGGTGCCCATGGATGAGTTCGCCGAGCTGCGCCGCACCGCGCCCGTCTGGTGGAACGCGCAGCCCCGGGGCGCATCCGGCTTCGACGACGACGGGTACTGGGTGGTCACCCGGCATGCGGACGTGCTGGAGGTGTCCCGCTCCAGCGACCTCTACTCGAGCCAGGAGAAGACTGCGATCATCCGCCACGCGCAGGCCGTCACCCCGGAGTCGCTTGATATGCAGCGGCTCATCCTGCTCAACATCGACCCACCGCAGCACACCAAGCTGCGCGGGATCGTCTCGCGGGGTTTCACGCCGCGGGCGATCGGCCGCCTGCGCGAGGCGCTGACGGCGCGTGCGGAACGGATCGTGCGGGTGGCCGTGGCGGACGGCACCGGGGACTTCGTCACCGACGTGGCCGCCGAGCTTCCACTGCAGGCGATCGCCGAACTGCTGGGGATACCGCAGGAAGACCGGCGCAAGATCTTCGCCTGGTCGAACGAGATGATCGGCTATGACGATCCGGAGTACGACGGCGACGGTCAGGCCGCCGCCGCCGAACTGGTCAGCTACGCCATGGCGATGGCGCAGGAACGCCGGGCCTGCCCGCGGGACGACATCGTCACCAAGCTTGTCCACGCCCAGGTCGACGGGGGCGAGCTTTCGGTGGACGAGTTCGGCTTCTTCGTGATCCTGCTGGCCGTGGCCGGCAACGAGACCACCCGCAACGCGATCTCAGACGGGATGCTGGCCTTCCTCGACCACCCGGACCAGTGGGAGCTGTTCCGGGCTGTGCGGCCCGGGACCGCGGCCGACGAGATCGTCCGGTGGGCGACCCCGGTGACGGTGTTCCAGCGCACCGCGGCCGGCGACACCATTCTGGGTGGCCAGCGGATCAGAACCGGCCAGCGGGTCGGCCTGTTCTACCGGTCGGCCAACTTCGACGAGGAGGTCTTCGACGCACCCGAGCGGTTCGACATCCTGCGCAGCCCGAACCCGCATCTGGGCTTCGGCGGCACCGGGACGCATTACTGCCTCGGCGCGAACCTGGCCCAGCTTGAGATCGACCTGATGTTCAACGCGATCGCCGACGGCATGCCAGGGATCCGGCGGGCGGGCGACGCGGTGCGTCTGCGCTCAGGCTGGCTCAACGGCATCAAGAGGCTGCCGGTCAGCTACGGGTGAGCCCGGCCGGACCGTCTTCCTTCTCAGGCAGCATGACCGCTCGCCTTCGCCGCTTCGCCATGACCGCTCGCCTTCGCGGCTTCGCCGTTGGCTTCGGCCGGGGGGGTCTTCGCGGCTTCGCCGTTGGCTTCGGCCGGGGCGGTCTTCGCGGCCGCCGTGGATATCAGACGCACCCGCGGGCCGCCCGCTGACGTGTGGGCCGGTGTGGCCTGGTCCGCGGGCCCGACGTGGTCCGGGTCAATGACGGCCTCGGCCTGCTTCTCCAGCCGCAGCAGGAACCGCTCCGACGCGCCCAGCAGTATCGCTGTGCCAAGCACCGCGGCGGATGGCGCCCGCAGGCTGTCCAGGGAGGTCTGCAGGGCGGTGAGCTGGAGCACGTTCGCCGTCTGCAGCAGGGAAATGAGAGCCAGCCCGGCCCATGCCGCCAGCGCGCCAAGGACCGGTGCGCAGAACAACGGCCCCCACGAGCTTCCGTAGGTGACCGGGATACGGGTGGAGAAAACCAGTCGCTGCATGCGGCTGACCAGTCCGCCGATCGCCCCCGCTACCAGCAGCATGCCGAAGCCGAACCCGGCCAGCACCGCCAGCGGGAGCAAGGAGACGAGGATGATCCAGGTCGCCCGGTTGTAGAGCCCCGACAGTTGAATGGCGTTGCCGTTGGACGCCTCGTAGATCTCGCCGAGAACCTCATCGAGATATGCGCGGTAGTAGGCGTCGTCCATCCGCTTGTCGGCTTCGTCCTCGTCGGCGAGCAGCGTGCGGATCTTGAACTCCCACGCCTCCCGCCGCGGCAGCGGCAGCTCGTCTAGCTGCCCCAGCGCCCGCTCCAGCCGGGCGACCAGCTGCGCATGATCAAGAGCAGACAAGGACATCCGTTCGGCCTCGTGCATGAGCACCCACTGGGCGATCTGGTGGGAGCCATTCCAGCCGACAATGCCGCTGAGACGGCTCTTGGGATTCTGCGCCTTGATCTTCTTGAGCAGGCGCCGCAAGGCCAGTGGCATCACCCGCGCCTTGCCGTTCGCTGACGGGCTGCTCCCCGATTGCAGCGACAGGCGCCCCGTGATCGCTTCAGCCTGCGCCCTGGTCCAGATGACATTGGTGCGTGCGATGTAGATCCACCGGGCCATGATCACCAAGACCATGTACGCGCCCAGCAGGACCAACCCCCAGGCGAAGTCAGACATTGCGCCCCCCTCTTACCGGCGGGACCGTTCCCTCATTGATAAGGAGGAGAGCTCCGGGCGGGAAATACATGCGGGGCGGCGCCCACCCAATCGAGAAGTCCCGTGCGGCCAGGCGCCGTGCCACCCTCGGCGGATGAAGGCGAACCGGCAATAATGGTTCAACGTGCTGGGGCGAAAGGGGGGCACAATGCCATCGAGCATCGCTCTTATCCCTTCGGGGGACACCACGGGGGCGACCGACACCGCCGCGGTCAACACCGCTCTGGGCAACGCGGGTGCTGGCGGGAGCGTGCTGCTCGGGCCGGGCAACTGGTACACCAACGCGCCGCTGGCGATCCCCGTTGGGGTCGAACTGGCGGGCATCAAGGGCGCGATCAACGGGCCCACGGCGCGGGCTCCCGCCGGGTCCGTGATCCACCCGGTCGCCGCGTTCAGTGGACCGGGTGTCATCAGCCTGTCGGCCGTCGCCGGGGTGCGGATCAGAGACCTCGCCATTCTCAACGACCTTGACACGCCGGCCAACGTGGACGGGATCTCCTGCCGTGGCAACGTCAATGGCCTGGAGGTGCTGCACGTCTCGGTCACCCAGGTAAGCGGCTACGGGCTTGCGTACTACCGGTCTGGCGGTGCCGACGGCGACGGGCTGTGGATGAGCCGCTGCATGTTCCAGCAAACCGGCAAGTCGGCGGTTCACCGGCCGGTCAACGACGCCAACATTCACAACGTCCACATCCAGTACGCGGGCACCGTCGCCGGGGCCGTGGACGGTCATGGCTTCTTCTCGGATCCCGGATCGGCGGGGAATATGACCTACGTTGGGTGCCGGGCCGACCTGTGCGCGGGCAGCGGCTGGGTCATCGACCACAGGGGCGCCTTCGGCGACGCCACCAAGCTCGTCGGCTGCTCTACCGAGCGCAACTCGCAGGACGGCGTCCTGATCACCAACACGTCTGGCACCGGCACCGTATGGCGGTCGCCGGTCATCATCAGCGGCTGCTGCTTCGAGGGCGACGGGAAGGGCAGCAACGCCGGGGGCGAGTACGCCGGCATCCGGGTCCAGGGGCGGAACCGGGTGTTCATCGATGGCACCACCGTCATGGTCAACACCACCGACGTGAGGGCCGGGGCGCCGAAATACTCGCTGGGGATCAACCAGGCCGGCTCGGCTCGTGGCCGGCCGGAGACGATCGAGTGGGCCAGCGGGCGGATGAACTACTCCACTGGGCAGGGCGGGCTGGCCATCCAGAACCACTCGCTGGTGGATCATCTGGTTATCGGACCGACCGTCACCCAGGCGGGCGGGTACGAGAGCACGGCCATCTCGCCGCGGACGGGCAGCGTCACCCTCTCGGGCGCGACCGCCACCGTCTCCACGCCCTGGGCGTTCCCGCAGAGCCTGGTCTATCTCACCAACGTTCGCCCTTCCGGCACGGTGGGGACGCCCTACGTCTCCGCGCGCGGCACCGGGTCGTTCACGATCCAGTCCACCAGCAGCACCGACGCCAGCACCATCGCCTGGATGATCATGTAGCCGGGCGCGGCTCAGCCGTTGTCACCCTCGGTGAGCCGGCGCAGCTCATCATCGGCGTCCGCCGCCGCACCGTGGGTCAGCGGACCAGGGCTTTCCCCTGGATGATGGTGGGCACGGATCAGCACATACGACCTCAGCCGCGCGGTCTCGCCAACGGTAGCCCAGACACTCACGTCCACCCGGTCGATGAACTGCAAGTCCCTGCCGTCACAGATCGCCAGCTCAACGGGACCATCCAAGCCGCCGGGCGAGTCGGCGGCCGCGGCAGTGAGCCGGTCGATGAACTCGCGGACGGATTCTCCCTCCACGCCCCCAGTGTCGGCACCGGACGAACCACCTGGCAAGGGGTGCAGGCGCTGACCCGCGCGACGGCTTACGCTGACCGTGGCGTCGGCAGGCGTCTGCGCGGGGAGGCCGGAGATGAGGATCGCGACCAACGTCGGCTACTGGAGTTCCGGCCCGCCCGATGACGCACCCGAGCTGTTCGCCGCCGCGGACCGGCTGCGGCTCGACCAGATCTGGACCGCCGAGGCCTACGGCAGTGATGCCTGGACCCCGCTCGCCTGGTGGGGTTCGCGCACCTCGCACGTCCACCTGGGCACGGCCATCTCGCAGCTGTCCGCCCGCCCGCCGGCCACCCTGGCGATGGCGGCGATGACGATGGACCATCTCACCGGGGGCCGGGTCATCATCGGGATCGGCACGAGCAACCCACAGGTGGTCGAAGGCTGGTACGGCCAGCCGTACCCGCGCCCGCTGGAGCGCACCAGGGAGTACGTCGACATCCTGCGCGCGATCATCGCGCGGGCGGAGCCGGTGGCCTATCAGGGCAAGCACTACCAGCTGCCGCTGGCCGGCGGACGGGCCTGGGCAAGCCCCTGCGCTCCATCCTGCACCCGTACCGGACCGAGATCCCTGTCTACCTGGGGGCGGAGGGTCCGAGGAACGTCGCGCTGGCGGCCGAGATCGCCGACGGATGGCTCAGCATGTTCTTCTCGCCCGCCATGAACGACTTCTACGCGGCCGCCCTGGCCGAAGGCTTTGCCCGTCCCGGTGCCCGGCACACCAGCGCCAGCTTCGACGTGGTGGGCGGGCCGCTGCGCATCATCGTGGACGACGACGTGGAGCGGGCGGCCGACATGCTCCGGCCGACCCTCGCCCTCTACGTCGGCGGCATGGGCGCGCGCGGCGTCAACTACCACCACGAGGTCTTCGCCCGGATGGGATACGAGGCGCAGGCCGCCACCATCCAGGACCGCTACCTCGCGGGCGACAAGAAGGGCGCCGTCGCGGCCGTCCCGACCGCAATGGTCGAGGACGTGGCCCTGATCGGCCCGTGGGCCAAGATCGCCGACGAGATCCAGCTGTGGCGGCAGACCGTGCTCACCACCTTCTCGGTCAGCACCGAGGTGCGCCACCTGGAACGGATCACCGACCTCCTGCGGAGCTGACCGGCCCGGGGGGCCAGCTTGGCGGCACGGTCGCGGATGGCCGACACTGGTCTCATGCGTGCCCGGATCAGGGCCCTGTTCGACGGCGCTGGCTGGTTCCCCGGCCTGGCGGCAGCGCTGTTCGTCTTCGCCTTCCTCGCCGTGCTGCTCGAACTCCAGTCGCCCGATGCCGTGCGCTGGACGGGCCAGCACGTGGTCGGGACCGAGATCGGCGGGATCGTCAGCTACCGGTGGCACGGCCAGACCTATTCGCTCGA
>DAITAE010000827.1:0-1718 GCA_036824445.1 Streptosporangiaceae bacterium
GCCAGCACCACGGGCATGCTCTACGTGCTGGACGAGCCCTCGGTCGGGCTGCACCCGGCCAACGTCGCCGGGCTGCGCAAGACGATCACCGCCCTCGCCGGGAACGGCAATACCGTGCTCGTGGTCGAGCACGAGCGGGAGCTCATCCGCTCTGCGGACTGGGTCATCGAACTCGGCCCCGGCGCCGGTGCCCAGGGCGGCACGGTGATCGCCCAGGGCACCCCCCGCCAGCTGGAAACCGACCCGCATTCGATCATGGGCCCGTTCCTGGCCGGCGCCACCGCCGTGCCGCGTGACCGTCTGGCGCGGGCCGGCAGCGGCGGACAGATCACCATCGAGATCGGCGACCTGTACAACCTCCACGACCTCACCGCTACCTTCCCGGCCCACCGGCTGACCGTGCTGACCGGGCCGTCCGGGGCGGGAAAGACCGCCCTCGTCCTGGACAGCCTCATCCCGGCCGCGCGGGCGCTGCTGAGCGGGTCGCCGCAGCCCGGTCACGTGCGCCGCCTGAATCTCGGCGGCATCCGCCAGGTCGTTCAGATCGATGCCTCGCCGATCGGGCAGAACGCTCGGTCGACACCCGCGACCTACTCCGGGGCGTTCGACCAGATCCGCCGGATGTTCGCCGAGTCCTCCTACGCCCGGCGACGCCGCTGGAAGCCGGGGCACTTCTCGTTCAACACCCGCGCGGGCCAGTGCCCCACCTGCCGCGGGCTCGGCCACATCGACCTCGACGTCCAGTACCTGCCCGACATCACCGTCGGCTGCCCGACCTGCCACGGCGCCCGCTTCAACGACGCCACCCTGTCCGTCCGGATCGACGGCCTGACCATAGCCGACGTGCTCGGCCTGAGCGTGGACGACGCTCTGGAACGGTTCGCCGGCCGGGCCACGGTCGCCGCGGCGCTGCGGCCCGTCAGCGAGGTCGGCCTGGGTTACCTGCGGCTCGGCGAGCCCACGCCGTCCCTGTCCGGCGGCGAGTCGCAGCGGCTGCGGATCGCCTCCCGGCTGCGCAGCAGCCAGCGCGGCGCGCTGTACGTCTTCGACGAGCCGTCCACCGGCCTGCACCCGCTCGACGTGGCCACCCTGGCCGGCGTGTTCGGCCGGCTGCTGGAGGCCGGGGCCACGATCATCGTCATCGACCACGACCTCGACCTGCTCGCCGCCGCCGACCACCTCATCGACATGGGCCCGGGCGGCGGCCCGGACGGCGGGCACATCGTCGCGGCGGGGACGCCGGAGGACGTTGCGCGCGCCCCGGGCAGCGTGACCGGGCCGTGGCTGGCCGAGCACCTGGGCCTGCCGGAGCCCGCCAGGGTCGGTCCAGCTTGACCAGCACCTGGGCGGCGCTCGGCGGCGATCCCGTTTAGGGTGGCCAGATACGATCCACACCGATCCGGCACATGGTCAGACGGGAGGTAAGGCGTGCTGCTGACGACCACGAGCACGCTCCAGGACAGGCACATCGACGAGTACAAGGGGGTTGTGTCCGGCGAGGCGATCCTGGGCGCGAACGCCTTCAGGGACATGTTCGCCGGCATCCGCGACATCGTCGGCGGCCGTTCCGCCGCCTACGAGCGGGAGTTGCAGCGGGCCAAGGATCTCGCGATCCGCGAGATGGTCGAGCGAGCCCAGGAAACGGGGGCCAACGCCGTCATCGGCATCGACCTCGACTACGAGACCGTGGGCCAGAATGGCTCGATGCTCATGGTGAC